>JAQIBH010000054.1 GCA_027859205.1 Bacteroidales bacterium
TTAATAGATTTGGCCGAAAAATTCCCTATGAACCTTTCCAAAACAATAATCATGGAAACTGGCGGAATGAAAGGCAAAAGAAAGGAACTAACGAAAGCTGAACTTCATGAATTTTTGGCATCAAAATTTGGTGTAGAATCAATTCACTCTGAATATGGAATGACAGAACTATTATCACAAGCATATTCTTCCGGACAGGGAAAATTTCACTCTCCACCATGGATGAAAATCCTA
Organism: Bacteroidales bacterium; assembly: GCA_027859205.1. Lineage (GTDB taxonomy): Bacteria > Bacteroidota > Bacteroidia > Bacteroidales > UBA12077 > UBA12077. The sequence goes on from JAQIBH010000054.1 coordinate 235, forward strand.
ATTCGTGACACTTACGATCCATTTTGTTACCTTGAAAAAGAAAAATCGGGAGGAATAAATATAATTGATCTAGCAAATATAAATTCTTGTTCGTTTATTGAAACCAGCGATTTAGGTAAAGTTCACCTAAACGAAAGCTTTGAAGTGCTTGGCAGATTTGACAATAGTGATATTCGAGGATGCAATTTACTTGTAGCGGAGTAATTTTACTCCACACAACATGCTTGGGGTAATTGTATTATTTTTTATTATTAGAATTATTTGGTTTTATATTTATATTCGTTGCTCCCCCTGAAACTATAAATTTCATAACTTCCGATGGTGATATATCAATTTTACGAACGTCTTGTGCAGAAACAATAAACATCTCGCCTGAAAAATTATACGAATGAGGAAAATACACAGCAACTTTTTCTCCTTCAACACCAATGTTTGACAAATCGCTTTGAGTTAAAAATCCCAATTTTTCCAAATTTGAAACATGGTTTACTTTAACAAGTACTGGTTTATCAAATTTCTTTTCTTTACCAACAAATGCTGTTAACAGGTCTTTAATTGATGTATAAATAAGTTTTACTAAAGGTGCTTTCTGAATCAATTTATTTGCAATAGCTTTAATTGGTCGAGCAATTATTGTTTGTCCAATCAATCCTATAAAAGCTACAATACAAAACACAAAAACTAAACCAATCCCGGGAATGTGAAAGCCAAACAAATTTATAAAGTATGGCTTAACTGTATCGTCTAAAAAAATAAAAGATTTATATAAAATATATATTGTTATCGCCAATGGAGCGATATAAATTAGACCTTGAAAAAAGTACGATACTATTTTTTTCATAAAGCTAAATTAAGAAATTTTCTGATTTAAAATTTTTTTGACTCTTTAATACTCAAATTGATTAAAGTAAATTTAGTTTTTCTCTCATTGCCATACTGAATTTAGCAGTAACAAGAGAATATGATTCATCTACCCAAGTTAATATCAATTTATCCGAAACTCTTCCATCAATCATGATTGTATTCCAGTGTTTTTTATTCATATGGTAGCCTGGCAAAACACTATCGGGGTATTCCTCTCTTAGTTCAATTACTTTTTCCGGATCGCATTTTAAGCTAATACTAAAATCTTTTTCAGTATCAGTCAAAGCAAACATCTTACCTAAAACTTTATAAACAAGCGTGGTTTCATCAAAAGGAAGTTCTTCTGTTACTCCTTTTTTTTCTAAACAATATTCTCTAAATTCTTCTATATTCATTTCTTATCTTATTATTTATTTTTCCAAAATATAATCCAATAACACAATATTAATCGTTTATGAATCTAGTACAAAGTATCAAGACACAAGATATTTGTTCTTTATACTTGCTACTCATTTCTTGATTCTAGTAAACTCACAACTCTTTAGATTAAAAAAATTACGCATTCAATATAAAACCCAGAATCAAACTCTATTGATTATAGTAAACTCGGCTGAAAAGCATCTTTAACATGTTCGATTTTTGTTATATCATTTATAATGGTTACTGCAATAACATCAAACCTTACTTCAAGATTTAAATCAAATTCATTAATATAAGCTTCCGAAGCATTAATAATAAATTTCTGTTTTTTTCGTGTAACTGCTTCTTTCGGATTCTCAAAATAATCATTCGACCTTGTTTTAACTTCCACAACTACCAGGAGATTATTTTTAATAGTTATTAAATCAATTTCATTTTTTCTATATCGCCAATTCGAATGCAGAATTTCATATGAATTATCAATAAGAAATTTTCGTGCTAATTCCTCTCCTTTCTCCCCTAATATGTTATGATCTGCCATTTTTTCATTAAGTTTACATTTTATTACAACTTAAACATATAATTTAATTTAGGTATTATTTAATAGTATGATAAAGATAATTGATTTTTAATTATGACAAACCTGTTATTAAGTTTCTTATTTCTATTCTTTTCTTCAAGCCCTGATTCTGTGTCTTTTGAAGGAAACATTAAAATGGTACAGGAAACTTGTTATGAAACTTCTTATTTTACATATTTTGTTAAAAATGAAAATGTGAGAATCGATAAATTTGATGATCATCATATCCTTACTCAATCTTTAATAGTAAATCTTAAAGATAAACAGGTTCATATTTTAAGTCCTAGTAAAAAATTATATTCTCAATTAAATATTAATTCTACGCCAAATGTTAATAGTAATGATTTATCAATACTAAAAACCCAAAACTGTAAATCGATTGATACAAATGTGTGCTATCAATGGAGAGTAAAAAACATTGAGGGTAATACAGAAATTGCATATTGGGTCGCACAAAATAATTTTTACTTTTTTGAAGATTTAATAAAAATATTAAATAGCATAGATAATTCTTTCGAATATTTTGAAAAAATACCAGATTCACTTGGGTTTTTTCCAATAATTACCGTTGAAAGAACTCTGTTAAGAAAAGAAAAATGTAGGCTTTCAGTTGTGCAAATAAAAAACAAGAGGATTAATGAAAATATTTTTGAAATCCCTACTGATTTCGAATTAGTGAAAATTTAATCCCTAAAAATCACCTCATCTAAGCGAACTTCTAGTTCAATATGTGCGCCCAAAATTAGAGCATAGTTTTTTTCAATATGTCCTACTGGAAAATTATAACAAACCGGAAAATCGTATTCTTCAACCGCTTCACAAATAATTTCATAGGCTGATTTTCCAAATGGTATCTGATTATCATTCATGTCGGTCATTCCGCCTACAATTAAGCCTTTTAAATTTTCCAGCTTCCCACCATGTTTCATATTCATCATCATACGATCAATATGATATAAATATTCTTCTAAATCCTCTAATACTAAAATCTTCCCTGATGTTTCAATATCATATTTTGTTCCCGAGACACTAAAAAGAACCGATAAATTCCCTCCTATTAGTTCTCCAGAAACTTTTCCTTGTCGATTAAAATCATGGCTTACTACTTTATAAATATTTTGTTCTCCAAACAGTGAATTTTTTAAAGTTTTAATTGCTTCGTTTTCTGTTGCATCTTTTGGAAAATTAAATGGCATAACTCCATGAATTGATTTTACTCCAAGATTTTGATTCAAGTGTGCATGTAGAGCTGTTATATCGCTATAACCCACAAGCCATTTTGGATTTAATAGAAATTTAGAAAAATCTAAGTATTTTAGTATTTTAACGGTTCCGTATCCTCCTCGCGCACAAACTATTGCTTTAATATCTGTGTCATCTAACATATATTGAAGATCTTCTGATCGCTGCTCAACTGTTCCTGCAAATTGTCTATGTTGAGCAAATACATTTTTCCCCAAAACTACTTCCAGGCCCCATTGTTCAAAAACTTTGATAGCAGCTTCAATTTCAGTCATTTGGATTTTACGAGCTGGAGCAATTATTCCAATTTTATTGCCTTTTTTTAATTTGCTTGGAGTTATCATTTGCGCAGTATTTTAATCAATGTAAAACTAAGTAATATTTATATCTTGAAAAAAAATATTCATTCGTATATTTGTCGGAAATCTAAAAAAACAATTACACGGTATAAATCATCACTATGAAAGATCCAAAACGATATTTAATAACCTCAGCATTACCTTATGCAAACGGTCCTTTACATTTAGGACACATAGCCGGCGCATATTTACCAGCCGACATTTATGTTCGGTATCTTAAATTAAAAGGTAAAGACGTTGTATATATTTGCGGATCGGACGAGCATGGTGTTCCAATTACTTTGCGTGCAAGAAAAGAAGGTGTGACACCACAAGATGTTGTAGATAAGTATCATGGCATGATTAAGTCGGCTTTTGATGAGTTTGGGATTGCTTTCGATATTTATCATCGCACTTCGGATCCAGTGCATCACCATACTGCGTCGGAGTTTTTCAAAACCATGCACAATAAAGATGAGTTTATTGAGAAAGAAGAAGAGCAATTTTTTGACGAGCAAGAACAACAATTCCTTGCCGACAGATATATTGTTGGCACCTGCCCCAAATGTGGTTTTGAAGAAGCTTATGGCGATCAGTGCGAAAAGTGTGGAACAAGTTTAAGCCCAAAAGAACTCATAAATCCAAAATCGAAATTAAGTGGTAATGTTCCTATTTTAAAAACAACTAAACATTGGTATTTAGATTTAGAAAGATATCAAGGAGAATGGTTAGAAAAATGGATTGACAGTCATAAGTCTGATTGGAAATCGAATGTTTATGGGCAATGTAAATCGTGGTTAAAAGCTGGATTACAGCCGCGTGCTGTAACCCGCGATTTAGATTGGGGTGTTCCTGTTCCCGTTAAAGATGCCGACGGCAAAGTACTTTACGTTTGGTTCGACGCACCTATTGGGTATATATCGGCAACCAAAGCCTGGGCTAAAGAAAAGGGTAAAAATTGGAAAGATTACTGGCAAAGCGAAGATTCAAGGTTAATTCATTTCATTGGAAAAGATAATATTGTTTTTCATTGTTTAATATTCCCTTCAATGTTAAAAGCACATGGCGATTACATTTTACCTTATAATGTTCCGGCCAATGAATTTTTAAATTTAGAAGGCGACAAACTTTCGACATCGAGAAATTGGGCTGTTTGGATTCATGAATATTTACAAGATTTTCCTGACAAACAAGATGTATTACGATATACTATTTGTGCAAATTCACCTGAACAAAAAGATAACGATTTTACCTGGAAAGATTTTCAAACACGCAATAACAGTGAACTCGTTGCGATTTTTGGAAATTTTGTAAACAGAACATTGGTTCTTACACATAAATATTACGATGGTAAAGTTCCTGAACGTGGAGATCTAAATGATTTTGACAAAAAAACTTTAGATGAAATTATAGTTATTAAAGGAAATCTTGAGAAAAGCATTGAGAATTTCCGTTTCCGCGAGGCTGTAAAAATTGCAATGGATTTAGCTCGATTAGGAAATAAATTCTTAGCTGACACAGAACCCTGGAAGCTTATTAAAACAGATGAAGACCGCGTAAAAACAATCATGAATATTTCTATTCAAATTACTGCAGCATTGTCTATAATAATGGAGCCATTCTTACCATTTACAACCGAAAAACTAAGAAGTTTGTTAAATATTGAAAAGTTAGATTGGGAATTAGCAGGTAAGTATGATTTAATTCTGGCAGGACATTCCATAAATAAAGCCAGTCTGCTTTTTGATAAGATTGAAGACGAAGAAATTGAAAAACAAGTTCAAAAACTATTAGATTCAAAAAAAGCTAACGAAATGGAAAACCATAAAGCAGAACCAGCAAAAGATAATTGTACATACGATGAATTCATGAAAATGGATATTCGTGTTGGAACAATTCTTGAAGCAGAGCAAGTACCAAAAACGGATAAATTACTTAAACTTAAAATTGACACAGGAATTGATCAACGAACTGTAGTTTCTGGAATTGCTGTTGATCATAAGCCTGAAGATATTATTGGTAAACAAGTAAGTGTTTTGGTAAATCTTGAGCCAAGAAAAATTCGTGGTATAGAATCGCAAGGAATGATTTTAATGGCCAAAGATGCTAGCGGTAAATTGAACTTTGTAATTCCTGATGTTAAAACAAATGATGGTTCTGGGATAAAATAAAATATCTTAATGAATAATGTCATCCCCAACTTGATTGGGGATTTCTTTCTTTATATCCAAAAAAAAGATTCCTGCTTTCGCAGGAATGACAATTGTTTTAGAATTGTTTTTTAATCAATCCAATCTCCCTTATCCTTTATAAGCTGTATTAATTCATCGACTGCATTCTCGGCAGGAATATTTTTCTTAATTACTTCCTTATTTTTATATAAGGTTATTTCCCCGGCAGTAGCTCCCACATACCCATAATCGGCATCAACCATTTCACCCGGACCATTTACTATACAGCCCATAATTCCTATTTTCAGATTTTTAAGATGCGTTGTGCGTGTACGAATTTCTTGTGTTACTTTCTGTAAATCAAAAAGTGTTCTGCCACATCCAGGACATGAAATATATTCTGTTTTTGAAGTACGAACCCTGCTCGCCTGTAATACTCCAAATGAAGTATTTGCAATGTCTTGATCATCAATTTCACCCTTAGCCTGCCTGTTTTCAATCCAAATTCCATCTCCTAAGCCGTCTAAAAATAAACCCCCTACATCACTTGCAGATTTCAACTGTAAATCTTCCAGATTATTTTCTTTATACGATCTTTTAATAATTACAGGTATTTCACAATTAACATTCATTAATCTCATAAAGGCAGCACGTTGATCAGCATTTCCATTAATGTTTTGTGAATCAAGAATCAAAACAAGCTTATTCTGATTTTTAATTTTTAAAATATTCTCATTATTAATTTCTTCACAACTTATTCTTAGAAAATTTAGCTTCTCAGATTTATTATCAGAAAGATAAAAATCATTTATTGATTTAAATAATGGAACAATATTTTCATCTATAAAAATCTGCTGATCCCATGCCTCTTCGTCAATAATAAATATTGATTTTTGATTTTTTGATTCAACAATAAATTTATCACCAACATAAATAAACTCCGGTATTAATTCTCCCGATGCCTCTTTATTGGAAATAACAACCGGATAGTTGTCACCACCAATATTTAAAGTTGATTTTGTTTTTCTTTTATTATATTCAAAAAAGTCAATAGGAATAGAATCTTCTTCATTAATCTTTTTATGCTCAATTCTTTGAGTACAGTATTCAACTAGTTTTTTGGCAACAGGAATTTCATTTTCCGATGGTTCTGTAAGCGAAACTCTAATTGTATCTCCTATTCCATCTGCTAACAAAGTACCTATTCCAACTGCTGATTTTATTCGGCCATCTTCGCCATCGCCTGCTTCAGTTACGCCCAAATGGAATGGGAAATTCATTTCCTCTCCTATCATTTTTGCCAGCATTAAACGGTTGGACTGAACCATTACTCGTGTATTACTTGATTTTAAAGAAACAACAACATTTAAAAAATCATGATTAATACAGATTCTCAAAAACTCCATAGCCGATTCAACCATTCCCTTTGGCGTATCACCATATCTACTCATTATTCGATTTGACAAAGACCCGTGATTTACACCAATTCTTAGTGCCGTATTGTTCTTTTTACAAATTTCAAGTAAAGGAATTAGCTTTTCCTCTATTTTTTTTAACTTTGTTTGATATTCTTTTTCAGTAAATTCAATATTTGTGAAGTCAGCCCGTTTATCAGAAAAATTTCCTGGATTAATTCTCACTTTTTCAACCAATTCCGCTGCAGCAAGAGCAACTTTGGGGTTAAAATGAACATCGGCGCACAAGGGTATGTCAAATCCTGCTTCCCTTATTCCATTTTTTATGTTTTTCAGATTTTCGGCTTCTTTTACACCTTGTGTTGTACATCGTACTAATTCGCCTCCTACATTGATAATTCTGAGCGACTGATTGATCGTTTCATCTGTGTTTAGAGTATTCGTACTTGTCATGGATTGCACCAAAATCGGATTATCACCACCAATTTTTTTGGTTCCAACCTCTACAACGTGTGTTTTTAATCGAGAATACTTAAAAAGATTAATGTGTTTTTCGAATTTCATGTGATTATCTAATTACTTTATGCAAAGAAAGTAAAGATAAGCATAAAAAATAATTCGGAATTACAAAAAAAGTCTGTCATTCCGCACTTGATGCGGAATCCTTTTTTCAAGTTCAAATCCATTAATTAGATCTCCAATCACCTGCCTGCCGGCAGGCAGGAGTTGGAGATGACACAGTTGATGAGTGAATGCTTTAAACCTATTACATTTAATCAATTTTTATTTCACTTGTAGCCTATAGCTTGTAATTTGAAGCTAATTTATCTATTTTCGTATGCAGTTTATAAAACCAATATTATGTCGATACAAGTTAAAAATTTAACAAAAATATACGGTAAACAAAAAGCCCTTGATCAAATTAGTTTTGAAATAAAAACAGGAGAAATTGTTGGATTTGTTGGTCCGAACGGAGCCGGGAAATCTACAACAATGAAAATTCTTACGGGTTTTATTCCACCCACATCGGGCGAAGCTCAAATTAATGATCTCGATTTAATTGACAAATCACTTGAAATAAGAAAACATATCGGGTATTTACCAGAAAACAATCCTCTTTACCTTGATATGTATATTAAAGAATATCTTGAGTTTGTAGCCGGAATTTATAAAATAGGCAAAAAAACTAATTCTAGAATCAAAGAAATTATTGAACAAACCGGATTAAGCATTGAGCAAAAGAAAAAAATCGGCGCATTATCTAAAGGTTATAGACAAAGAGTGGGCTTGGCGCAAGCATTAATTCATGATCCAGCCATTTTAATTCTTGATGAGCCAACTTCGGGATTAGATCCCAACCAAATTATTGAGATTCGCAATTTAATTTCTAAAGTAGGAAAAGAAAAAACCGTATTGCTATCAACGCACATTATGCAAGAAGTTGAAGCTATTTGCGATCGTATAATTATTATCAATAATGGGAAAATAGTTGCTGATGATTTTATAGATTCTATTATTTCTAAAACTAAAGATCAATACGTGACAATTGTGGTTGAATTTGATAAAGCTCCAAGTCAAAAACAACTGGAACAAATTGATTTAGTAGATAAGCTTGCTAAAATTGATGACAAAAACTGGTTAATTCAAAGTTTATCAACAGAAGATATTCGTCAAAACATTTTCAACTTCGCCGTTAAATCAAATCTTGTTGTACTTTCAATGCAAAAAAAGGAAAAAAGTTTAGAAGATGTATTTCAAGAGTTAACGAAATAAATATATGATAATACATCTAAGTGTTTCTTGTGCCCTTAGTGACTTCGTGGTTAAAAACTCTTATTTACCACTAAGACACACAGAACACTAAGTATCACTAAGAAATTTATTTTACAATTATTTTTTGCTTATTTGGTGTTTGATCACTGGTATTTGTTAATTGAATTAATTATTTTTGGCCTTTATTATTTTTAATCATTATAAATAATTTTAATTATGGGATATTTATTTACATCTGAATCTGTCTCTGAAGGACATCCTGACAAGGTTGCTGATCAAATTTCAGATGCTTTATTAGACGAATTTTTACGTCGTGATCCTGAATCAAAAGTTGCTTGTGAAACACTGGTAACAACTGGTTTAGTAGTTTTAAGCGGCGAGGTTCGAACTAAAGCATATATTGATGTTCAGGAAGTTGCCCGAAGAGTTATTAAACGAATTGGTTATACCAAACAAGAGTATCGATTTGATTCAGAATCCTGTGGTGTTATTTCTACTATTCACGAACAATCTCCAGATATTAATCAAGGAGTTGTTAGAGAAAAAGAAGAAAATCAAGGAGCAGGTGATCAAGGAATGATGTTTGGTTATGCAAGCAAAGAAACCGACGATTACATGCCATTGTCATTGGTTCTATCGCATGTATTATTAATAGAGCTGGCAAAGATCAGAAGAGAAGGAAAAGAAATGACTTATCTGCGTCCGGATTCAAAATCTCAGGTTACTATTCAATATAACGATAATAATGAGCCCGAAAAAGTTCATACTATTGTTGTTTCAACACAACACGATGACTTTGACGAAGAAAAGGCAATGCTTAAAAAAATTAAGAATGATGTAAAAACAATTCTTATTCCAAGGGCCAAAGCTTATTTTCCTGAAAGAGTTCAAAAACTACTTACCGATGATTATATTTTACATGTTAATCCTACCGGTAAATTTGTAATTGGCGGACCTCATGGTGATACAGGACTTACAGGACGTAAGATTATAGTTGATACGTACGGAGGCAAGGGTGCTCACGGTGGTGGTGCGTTCTCGGGAAAAGACTCATCAAAGGTAGACCGATCAGCTGCTTATGCTTCACGACATATTGCTAAAAATATTGTTGCTGCAGGAGTTGCTAACGAAGCTTTAGTTCAGGTCGCTTATGCCATTGGTGTTGCTAAACCTGTGGGTTTATATATTAATACTTATGGTACAGCTAAAGTTAATATGAATGATGGCGAAATTGCAGAAAAGATAAACGAGATATTTGATATGCGACCGGCAGCAATTGTTAAACGCTTTGGATTGAAAAACCCAATTTTCGAAGAATCAGCTGCTTACGGACATATGGGACGTGATTACAAAACAGATAAAGTGGAAATCATTGAAAACGGTAATGGTTGCGAGGAAAAATCAATTCTAAAAGATGTAGAATTCTTTGCCTGGGAAAAACTCGATTATGTTGATAAAATCAAAGCAAGCTTTAGTATCTAGATCTTAGCTTGCCTGCGGCAGGCAGGTATCAAGATAAAATAGTTAGCCATGCTCTTTAGGGTGTGGCTTTTTTGATCTTGCATTTTATCCAAAGTTTTCTTTCCTCATGTCATCTCCAACAAGATTGGAGATCTCATCATGTATTATTAGTATTCAATTATTAGATTCCCGTTTTCACGGGAATGACAAGAAATGTAGATATTAGGCCATGCTCTTTAGGGTGTGGCTTTTTTTTATTTTTATCCAATCTAATTTTTTCTTTCTTCAGTCCCCAAAACGAGTTGGGATTTGAAAATTAAAAATAAACCGGCATTAACCCTTCGACTCCCAATAGCTATCGGGACAGGGTGACATAAAATCGTTAAAATTATAAACTTTATACTATCCTGTTCGGATAACTATCACAAATCGTTAATTGAAGTATGAATGTCACAAAAGGTCTTTCATGCTGAGCTCGTCGAAGTATGAATAACCTAAAATAAATCAGTTTACATTAGACTATTAGGACGGGAGTAATAAAAACTTGCATCATTAAAAAAGATTGTCCGTTAATCATTCATTATTGTTTATTGAATATTGTTATTTTTGTAAGTATCATCCATAGAACATACTATTGTGGCAAAAAAATGGTTTGCATTATATACAAAATCACGATCCGAGAAAAAAGTTAATCAAGAACTTATCTTTAAAGGGATTGAGTGCTATTTGCCTATAGAAAAAAAACTTAAGCAATGGAGCGATCGCAAAAAATGGGTTGAGGAACCATTTATTCGTTCTTATATTTTTGTTAAATCCGAAGAACACGAATTACAAAATATCTTGAACACTGTTGGGGTTGTAAGTGTAATAAGCTTTGGCGGAAAACCGGCCAAGGTACAAGAAGAACATCTTAATATAATTAAATCGATTTTATCAAGTAATGAAAATTTTGAGCTAAGTACCGAAATTTTTAAACCCGGCGAAAAAGTAGAAGTTGAATCTGGTAGTTTAAAAGGATTGTCTGGCGAGTTGGTTCACCACCTAAATAAATATAAAGTTTTGGTTCGAATTGACTCAATAAACCAGAACATATTAATAAAGATTAATCCTTCGCATTTAAAGAAGGTTTAGGTATATTTGATTAGATAAAATTTACATAAAACAAGCTTTTTCAGACACATCCCGATAACTTTCACTGTGACTGAGGAAGCGAAGCTGTGTAAAAATCAATGATCAATAAACAATGAACAATAATCATTTAAAAAGAAAGAGGCATTAATTAATGATAATTTTGATGAATTAAAAAAATTGTCAAACAAAAAAACACCCCAAACCCTTCGACAAGCTCAGGGTGACAATATTAATAGAACTACATTATGAAACTAAAACTTAAGCAAGCAACTATATTAGCATTACTTACTCTCATAATCACATCCTGCAATTCGTACGAAAAGTTAACCTACCTGCAAGATATTGAAGAAACAAAGGATACTGCTATTTTTGAAAAGAAGAAAACCAGCTATAAACTTCAGGCTGGCGATCTCTTATACATTCAAATCATTACGGAAAACCGGGAAATAAACGAACTTTTTAATCCTTTAATCGGAGTTAATGCATCTCAATATTTAAGACCCGAAACCATGTTTTATACTAGTTACCTGGTAAATGATTCCGGCTATATTGAAATGCCTTTACTGGATAAAATCTATGTCTCAGGATTAAGCATGGATCAAGCACAAGACACAATAAAATTACGAGCAAAAAAATATCTCAAAAACCCACAAATTATTGCTAAGCTAGCTAATTTCAAGTTTACTGTTTTAGGTGAAGTCAAAATACCGGGAGTTAAACAAGTCACGGCTAATCAAGTGAATATTATGGAAGCTTTAGCTTATGGTGGTGATATTTCGTACAACGGAAATCGGAAAAAAATTCTCTTGTTACGACAAACAGAAAAAGGAACACAATCGTACCGAATTAACATTGCAAAGAGCGATATTATAAAATCAGAATTGTACTATATTATGCCCAATGATATTATTTATGTGGAGCCCCTAAAATCTACTTTGTTTAGAGAACAAACTTCCGATTATGTTTTTGTAATAAGTGCTGTATCAACAACTTTAACCGCTGTGGCTTTAATTCTTAATTTGTTGAGATAAGCATACTATAAATCAATGAAAAACTATTTAAAAAACACAAAAACATTGAACATAAATCTTTTTTGGGATTTTGATCCGAAGTCCATTGACATTAATAAACATCAGCGATTTATTTTAGAAAGAGTATTAAATTATGGAACCATTGAAAATTTAAAAGAACTCTTTCGCATTTATGGTCGCAAACAAATTATTAGCAACTTATTTCATATTAAAAACCTGTCAAATAAATCTTTAAACTTTATTTCTTTTTATTTTTCAATCCCTAAAAGTAAATTTAAATGCTACACCCTGAAGCAGTCGACAGACCGACACTGGATTTATTAAAATCAATTTGTGAAATTTCGGAATTGAGACAATTTGCACTTATAGGAGGTACAAATTTAGCCCTGCGTTTAGGTCACAGAAAATCAATTGATTTGGATTTCTTTAACACTGTAAAATTCTCCGAAACAGAATTAGAACAGACAATTTACCACAACTTTAAAAATACTCGGATTTCGCATTCTGATTATCAAACAAGACAATATTTTATAGAAGATATAAAAGTTGAATTTATTGGATTTCGGTATCCTTTATTATCTGACTTTGAAACATTTGAAGGAATTAGACTTTTTTCAATACAGGATACTATTGCAGCCAAACTAAATGCTGTACTAGGGCGTGGATCAAAAAAAGACTTTTATGATATTCACGAATTATTAAAAACCTATACTTTAACTCAATCTCTTGACTTTTTTAAACAAAAGTTTAATCAAGAAGATGTCTTCCCTCTTTTGAAATCATTAAATTATTTTGATGATGCAGAAGAAGAACCCGAACCAATTTCTTTAAATAATACCCGCTGGGAAGAAGTAAAAATAGAAATCAATGCAAAACTATTTGAATATTACCGGATTCTTGATCAATGAAAAAAATAGCTGTTTGCTGTTAGCTTTTAAAACATGGAGCTTGCGACAACAATATAAAACACACGCCCTTCACACTTCGATAAACTCAGTGTGACAAAAAAAATAGATACATAAAAAAATTGTCAAATCAGAAAAATAGCGCCACACATCCTTCGATTAACTCTGGATGACATAGAAATAGCAAAAAACTTATTGTCATGCTGAGTTTATCGAAGTATGAATAC
>JAQIBH010000069.1 GCA_027859205.1 Bacteroidales bacterium
TCATTGGCTGCGCTATCAAGATAATTAACAAAATAAAATTTATCTTTTATTGTCGAGTCTATTGATATTTTATTTAAAGAATATCCACTGGATATTCTTTTATGCAATTCACTAACATCATTTATATTATTATTTACAAATTCAATAATTTGAACCTGATCCTCTCTTAAAGATTCGTCAATATGATGAGTTATAACATATTTTAAAAAATAAAAAAAACCTATAGTACAAATTAAAAATATTGGAATTGAAACATACAGATACGTTCTTATCGTTTTCGATAATAATTTTATTGATTTTGTTCTCATCTAACTATTTTTTCTCTCAAAATGGCGTGAATTTTCTTTAATAAATCTGAAATTAAATTTTTTGATTCAACGGGTTCAAAATCTTTTCCCATAAGTGCATTGTATAAATCAAAGCATTTTTTTGAATATAATTCTAATTCTTTCGGCCCTGGTTCTTTAATATGATTTTTTCTATCTCTATTTGTTTGAATATACTCTTCGAAATATTCAAACAAATTCAGGTTTTCAATGTAATTACTATCTTTAGAGATTTTAAGGTAAATTGAATTGTAAGGAGTATGAATAAAATCATTTAATAGTAAATTGTTTTTATCTTTTACAAAACAATATGTAGTACCGGCTAATTCATATCCGGAAGAGTTAGCATGTTTTTTTCCGATATTAAAAACTTCTTTTATCTTTTTTTGAATTAGATATAAGCTTTCAGGAAATTCAAACGTTTCGTTTTGTTCGTTATCCTTAATTTCCCTAAATCTATAGTTTCCATAATTATCTTTTGTAAATAATAAAATCAATTGCTTATTTAGCTTCGCATTTAGGCTTAATCCATCATCAAGTTCTGTATTTCCAAATAATCTTCTTCCATCTTTATATTCATTCCATATTAAACCATTTAAATAATCACCAATGTAAAATTTAACATTTTCTTCTATAGGTAAACGAAAGCAAAAATTAATTTCCGGATTTCTGATAAGATTCATCTTAAAATAACCATTCGCATGATCTGTTAATTGATTGCCCAAACTTACTATTAACTGACCCAAATATGGAATCCCATTATACATCAAATTCCCATCTAAAATTAATCTATCAGTCACTAATTCCAATATACGGTTATTTGTAAAATAATATTTGTCTTTAATTATTCCGTGTTCCAAGTTAACTTGTCCTGGAAATGTAAAATCAGTATCTCTTATTATTGTTGCCATTTCTCTACTCTTCAACTAAAAATTTATACCCTATTCCATAAACAGTTTTTATATAATCTTTACACCCTTTAGCACTTAATTTCTTACGTAAATTAGTCAGGTGAACATAGATAAAATCATACGAGTTAAAATCATATTCATCTGGCCAAAGTCGCTCTACAATGGATTGTTTCCTTATTACCTTATCCTTATTTAACACAAAAAAATAGAGCATTTGGTATTCTTTTAACGTTAAATCAACTTTTTCTCCGTTCACATAAACCTCTTCTAAGTCAATATTTAATTTGATTTCATTTACTTCAATTGTATTTTGGCCATTGGTTTGCCTTCTCCTTAAAATTGCCTTTATTCTGGCATTTAATTCCGACAAATGAAAAGGCTTTGTTAAATAATCATCTGACCCTTTTTCTAAACCATAAAGTTTGTCATCTAATGAGTTTTTTGCAGAGATTATTATTATACCTGTGTTTTTATCCTTTTCTTTAATTTGCTCCAATAAATCTAATCCACTTCCATCAGGAAGCATGATATCAACAATTATGCAATCGTAATCATTTAAGAAAATTTTCTCATCGGCTGTTGCATAATCAGAAGCTGTTTCACATATATAATTCTCGTTACCCAAATATTTTAAGATATTTGATAATAATTCTTTTTCATCTTCAATTATTAAAACTTTCATTCATTCTTAGGTTTTAATTCAAAAGTAAACGTAAATCCTTTAGAGAATCTAAAGTTGTAAATATAAATGTAACAAATTTTTCTGGCTTTAGATTTGCTTAAGATTTGTGTCTTAGTTTTGTATAATATTTAATTCATAATACTAATTTTTAAAATTGATATTTTAATAAAAAAATTATAAACCAAAATTAAAACCTTTTATCTATGAAAAAGTTATTAAGCATATTGTTTCTGTTTTCATTTATCGCTTTTCTGTCTTGTAATAGTGCTTCCTTAAAAGATAAGGAAAATGCTGAATCTGGCGAAAAATTAGAAAATATTATTAATGAAGAATCGGATAGCACTCTTATTCAGGGTAAAAAAGCCGATATGGATAGCGTCATGAATGAGCTTGAAGAAGAAAGCATTCCTGAAGAAGAAGATGCTGATGCAGTAGAATAAACCATCTGCTTTTATTATATTAAGTTTCTTTAGCAAAACCCCTATTCATTTTCAAAAGGGTTTTGGGTTAGTAGTTATTAAATACATTAGTTTTGAAAGAGTCTTTAATAGGCTCTTTCAAAATTTTCGATTTATTATTTAATTTTTCATATACCATGAAAAAAGTAACACTTTTAACTATTTTTATCACTTTTGCTTTCTGCTCATTTAAGAATGAATCAAAGGAACAAAAAGATAAGGGAAAAGGTGAATTAAGAGAAAAAGAAGAATTAAAAGTAGTTGAAGATACTACAGAAAAATACGAGTATCACATAAAATAGTTAAAAAAGATAGCAGTATGGTTTTACTAAAATTAAGTAATCACATTACTATTTTTAAATGCAGTTAACTTTGCAGCAAACTCTTTCTTAACATCATTTTCAAAGCTATCTAAATAATTCTCTGTAGTTTTTAGATCGCTGTGTCCAAGGCTCAGAAATAAACTCAATGGAAGCTCCGGAACGTTTTAAAACAGGAGAGAAGCTATGACGGGCTGTGTAAGTGGTGATAATTTCTTCAATTCCAACTAGTGGAGCAATTTTCTGCATGTATTTATTTGTTTGTTTAATAAGCCATTTGATTTTAGCTTTTTCCTGTTTTGGAGTCAAACCTTATTCCAGGACTGGATGGAAAAGTAAAAATTTACATAAAGATTTCCAGATTTTGGTCTTTGTATCACTTTTACCATTAATATCAAAAAGCACAAATAAAACTACTTTAATTGTCAGAATGTAATTTCCTTTCCGAAATAAAAAAGCTGTTAAAGAGCAAAAAAAGACTCTTAAATTTTGTATTTGTTAAAAGAGCAGGATTGCTGGATATTTAGATTTTTTAGCGGCTTATTTATAACATCGGGTCGCAAAACATGCGGGGTTTTGGCAGTTTGCTGACAAATGTAGTACATTTGTTAAGTTGTTCAACGAATTCTATGAAACAAGGCGAAACTAGGATCAAGTCAAAAACTTGGGGATTTAACTTTATCCATAAATTTTAGCTAACCTGAAAAGAAAGAAATTAATATCTCTGACACCTCTTGAAGCAGCTCTTAAAGCCTTTATTTTAGCATTGAAAGATTCTGCTGAAGCATTAGTGCTTCGATTAACAAAAAAGTTTAGTATTGATTGATAATGCATTTGCACTGATTTAGCTACAGTTTTAAATGAGTCAAACCCTGATTTTTCAACTTCATCATACCATCTGGCAAGCCTGGTAAAAGCTTGTGGTAGTGTCGTAGAAGTATTGAAAATATTGGTTAGTTTCATGGATAGATTATAAGCTTTTTCAAGTAAAGGATATTGCTCAAACAGCACTTTAGCTCTTGCCTTCTGAGATTCAGTCCATTTATGTTTATTTTTAAAAAGGAGATATCTACTTCGAGCTAACAATTGTCGTCTGGTATCTCCATTTTCAAAGACTATTGGTTCATATTCTACTTTGCTCTTTTTGGATAGTTTAATTGCGTCATTCTCGCTATCAATAGCTGCCCACCGGTATTTTATTCTGAGTTCCTGTACTGCATCAGAAGTCAATTTCTGTACATGAAAACGGTCAGTTACTCTGATAGCTTTTGGAAAGCATTTTTTTACAACCAAATTCATGCTGGGAGCCATATCCAAGGTAATCTCTTTTACCTTCCTTCGTTTCCCTTCTGGGAGCTTTTTAAGTATTGATATTAAATATTCAGAATCAGTGCCTTTTATCATTGCAACAATAGTTCCTTTCTTTCCTTTCGCTTCTTTGTTAGTCAAAATAGTATAAAGCTCACCATTTGATAATGAAGTTTCATCAATGCTTAGGTATTCTCCAAGGTTATCAGGAAACAACATCCAATCCTTTGCATGCTTCTTTTGATTCCAAGAGTTAAAATCGCTTAAATGATCCTTGTATTGTTGCTGTAGTTGTTTACCTTCTACATGGAAGTATTGACCTAAGCTTTTGCAGCTAATAGGAACTGTGTCTAAGTAATCCTTTTAAAAAATCCGCAAATTCCTGTGTAATTCGCGTGCCTGAACTAATTAATTTCCAATCTCTACTGACAGTATCTCCTGTCGTTTCCAGTAGCCATCTTCTTCTTTTTATGTGAAGAAAAACCGCTTTTCCTCGCAGAGGAAAGTCTTGTATCTTTATTTCTGGCAAAAACCCTTTTGATAAAAGTTTTTGATTGCTATATTCCTTGGGAATTATATTCTTTTCTACTAAATGAATATGAAATCCTTCATCTGTTTTATGGACTTCTTCCAGATTAAAAAAGTCAAGAAGCCCTTCGGGTAATAAAAATTTGGCTAATTGTTGAAAATTATCTTGTGGCATATCTATTTAAAATTATGCCCAAAGTAAATTATTTTCTAATTACTCCACAAGTATTCTGCTTGATCCCGAAACTATTCTCATGAGCCTTAAGGCGCATAAACCCGCACGATACGTTAACACGAGACCACACCTTAACAGAAAGTTCTTTGCTATGGACAATCAGAATAAAACCAAAAAAGAACTCTTAAATGAGTTAGAGCGTTTGCAAAATGAGCACAATGCTT
>JAQIBH010000012.1 GCA_027859205.1 Bacteroidales bacterium
GAAAGACAATGTTTTTAATTTGCTCTGTGTACTATAAGTATTTATCTCCGAGTTTCAATTTAATATCATTTACATATTGTTTTATTTCTTGTTCATCTTCTTTTTTACATACTAAAAGAATATCATCAGATTCCACAATTATCATATCTTTTAATCCTTGTAAAACAACTAATTTATTCATGGGCATATTTACAATACAGTTTTCTAGCTGATAAGAAAATATATTCTCTCCAATAATTGCATTTTTATTTTCATCTTTGGAACTATTTTCGTGCAACGAACCCCAAGTACCTAAATCTGCCCATCCGAAATCACTACGATATACATATGTATTGTCCGCTTTTTCCATTACACCATAGTCAATTGAAATATTTTTACATTCGGAGTAAGTTTGAGAAATAAATTCAGATTCTTTTACAGTATTATAAACATCTAAACCCTCATTAAATAATGAATCTATTTCTGGTAAATGTGTCTTAAAGGCATGCATTATTGATTTTAATGACCAAATAAAAATACCCGCATTCCAAAAAAATTCGCCGCTGTCATAAAAAATTTTTGCTAAATCTTTATCTGGTTTTTCTGTAAATGTTTTTACTTTATAAATATTCTTATTATCCAAAGTACACTTACTTCCATTAACTTGAATATAACCATAGCCAGTTTCGGGCCTACTCGGTTTTATTCCTAAAGTAAGTAATACATTTTTGTTAGAAACAAAATCAAGCCCTTGTTTAATTACTTTATTATATTCATCTTCTTTAAGAATTAAATGATCGGATGGAGCTGTAACGATATTTGCATTGGGGTTTTTCTTAAAGATCTTATAATTTGCATAAGCAATGCAGGGTGCAGTATTTCTTCTCGTAGGCTCCAATAAAATTTGTTCTTCAGTTAAACCAGGCAATTGATTAAGAATTGTATCCTTATAAATTATACTTGTAACAATATAAATATTTTCAATAGGGCAAATTGGTTTAAATCGATCGAAAGTCATTTGTAATAATGTCCTTCCAGTACCTAAGATGTCTAAAAATTGTTTAGGTTTATTCATCCGACTTAATGGCCAAAATCTGCTGCCAACACCGCCGGCCATAATAACACAATAATTATTTACCATAATAATTTATTTTGTTTATTTTGTATTCTACTAAATTAATAAATGAATAGGAATAAAAAGAGTTTAAACAAAAAAACATCTTATATATAATGATAAAAATTAGGTTTATTATTTTAGTATATTTGATGTTTTAAATTAATGTATTTATGAGTCTTTTTTATCATATAGGAAAATATTTTTTATTGTTGAATCGCGTTTTTTCTATACCTGAAAAACATAATGTTTACTATAAGGAAACATTAAAGGAGATTCAAAAACAAGGCATTAATTCCATGGGTATAGTTGCAATTATTTCTGTTTTTATGGGAGCAGTAATAACTATACAAACGGCTTATAATACCGAAAATCCGTTATTGCCAACGTATTTAATTGGATTAGGTGCCAGAGATGCAATTTTACTTGAGTTTTCGTCTACTATTGTAGCATTGATTCTTGCAGGGAAAATTGGTTCAAATATCGCTTCTGAAATTGGAACCATGAGGGTAACAGAACAGATAGATGCTTTAGAAATCATGGGAGTCAATTCAGCAAGTTATCTTATCCTGCCTAAGGTTGTTGGTTCTGTAATTTTTGCACCATTCCTTACTTTGCT
This sequence comes from Bacteroidales bacterium, assembly GCA_027859205.1. Classification (GTDB taxonomy): domain Bacteria; phylum Bacteroidota; class Bacteroidia; order Bacteroidales; family UBA12077; genus UBA12077. Next base: position 1,713 of record JAQIBH010000012.1, read on the forward strand.
TAGTATGATTGTTGGAATAAGTGGCGGCTGGGTAGCAGGAACTGCTGCCGGAGTTGTAACAACAGAAAATTACATTTATGGAATTCAATACGCCTTTAATCCTTATTATATTACATATTCCTTAATTAAAATTACGGTATTTGTATTTCTAATAACAACAATCTCTTCGTATCATGGTTATAATACTTCCGGTGGATCTTTAGAAGTTGGTAAGGCAAGTACGAAAGCAGTAGTGCATAGTAGCATATTTATATTATTATTTAATTTAATTCTAACTCAATTGCTATTATCGTGATAGAAGTTAAAGATATTTCTAAATCCTTTGAAAATACTAAGGTATTAAATGAGGTGAACGTTCTTTTTGAAAAAGGGAAAACCAATTTAATTATTGGACAAAGTGGATCTGGCAAAACAGTTTTGCTTAAATCAATTGTTGGCCTACATCAAGTAGATAAGGGGCAAATTATATTTGATAACATTGTCTTTAATGAATTGAATTTTAAAGATAAAAAAGAAATGAGAAAACAAATAGGTATGCTTTTTCAAGGGGGTGCTCTTTTTGATTCTTCTTCTGTGGAAGAAAATGTTCGTTATCCTCTTGATATGTTTACGAATTTGTCATTATCAGATAAGCAGGATAGAGTAAATGAGTGTTTAAAAAGAGTTAATTTAATTAACGCAAATAAGTTTTACCCTGCCGAAATAAGTGGTGGTATGCAAAAAAGAGTTGCAATTGCGAGAGCAATTGCCTTAAATCCAAAATATTTATTTTGCGATGAGCCAAATTCAGGATTGGATCCTCAAACAGCCATATTAATTGATAACTTGATTAAAGAAATAACTGAAGAATATAACATGACAACTATTGTTAATACCCATGACATGAATTCTGTAATGGAAATTGGTGATAAAGTGGTGTTTATATACAAAGGAGAAAAGTGGTGGGAAGGCACTAAAGAAGGAATTTTTGATACTGAAAACAATGAATTGAATAATTTTATTTTTGCATCAACCCTTTCTCGAAAAATAAAAGACTTAAAAAAAGGGGGTTAACCAAGTTCGTAAATTTTCTCCAGTCTTTTAATATCTATTATCTCAATATTTTTTCCTTCAATTTGAATAAGTTTATCTTTTCTAAATTCGGATAATACACGAATTACATTTTCAGTGCTCATATCAATTAATTCTGCAACTTCTTTTCTACTTATCGGCAAATTGAATGTATTCGAGGAATAAATATGCTTAGAAAATAATAAGAGTATATATGCAATTCGACCACGTAATTGTCGAGTACTTATATCAATTCGTGTTTTTATTACTGAATCTGCAACGGAGCTAATTTTTTCAAAAAAATCAAATGCAAATGAACCATTAGACATTATTAGATTTTTAATTACTTTTAAATCAACAAAACAAACAATAGAATCTTCAATTGCAGATATGGAGTAAATGTGCTTAGTATTAGAAAAAACGCTCAGTAAACCAATAAAATCTTTCGGTTTAGCGATACTTATAATATGTTCTTTTCTATTACCTTCTGTTTTGAATAACTTTACTAAGCCATTTTGTAAATACATAAAAGAAGAAATACTATCACCTTCAAGGCATATTTTTTCTCCTTTTAGATAAAGTTTCTCATTTTTTATTTTATTAATTGATTTTAATTCCTCAGAAGAGAGATTTTTAAATGCCCATGATCTATAAATACAATCCTTACAGTTAGTGGTTTTGCGTGGTGAATTCATTTTTTATTAGTGTAAAATTGTATGATATATATCATTAATGATATATATCATAATATATAAAGATGTAAATATATTAATTACTGTTATTTTTGTAACAGATAAAATTAATTAATTATAAAAATAATATAAAAAAACACTAAAATGAAAAAGATTCTGATTTTAGGTGCTGGGACAGGTGGAACCATCATGGCTAATAAATTAAGAAAAGTGCTAGATAGAGAAGAATGGGATATTACCATTGTGGATAAGCACAAAACTCATTATTATCAGCCGGGATTTTTATTTATTCCATTTGGAATATACAATAAGCATGATGTTATAAAACCAAAAGCTGATTTTATTCCAGCCGGAGTTAATATAATATATAGCGATGTGGATAAAATTGTAGGCGAAGAAAATAAAGTGTTGCTTGAGGGAGGCAAGGTATTAAATTACGATTTTTTGATTATAGCTACAGGTACAAGAGTGGACGCATCTGAAACACCTGGTTTGAAAGAAGAATTATGGTATAAAGAAATATTTGATTTTTATACTGTTGAAGGTGCCGTTGCATTAAAGGAGTATTTTGAAACATGGCAAGGTGGTCGATTAGTTATGAATATTGCTGAATTACCTTTCAAATGTCCGGTTGCTCCGCTTGAGTTTGTTTTTTTAGCTGACGAATATTTTACAAAAGCAGGAATTAGAGATAAAGTTGATATTATTTATGTTACACCTCTACCTGGAGCATTTACAAAGCCTATTGCAACAAAAATGTTAGGTGAATTATTAAATGAAAAGAACATTACCGTAGTTCCTGACTTTTATTTAGAAAGTGTTGATAATAAGGAAAAGAAAATCAAATCCTATGATGGTCAAGAAATTCCATTTGACGTATTAACAATTGTTCCTGTTAATAAAGGTGACGATATGATTGAGAGAAGTGGAATGGGAGATGATTTGAATTTTGTTCCTACAGATAAACATACTTTAAGATCTGAAAAATTCGAAAATGTTTTTGTATTAGGTGATGCTTCAAATATTCCTACATCAAAAGCTGGTTCTGTTGTTCATTTTGCCGCTGAAGTTCTTTTTGAGAACCTACAATGTGCAATTAAAGGACGAGAATTAAGAGCAAAATTTGATGGACACGCAAATTGTTATATTGAAACAGGATTTGGAAAAGGATCTCTAATTGATTTTAATTACACCACAGAACCTTTACCTGGTTATTATCCATTACCTGGAGTTGGACCATTTGGTTTATTAAAGAATACTAAGTTTAATCATTATGGTAAAGTTATTTTCCGTTGGATTTACTGGCATATGTTATTAAAAGGGAAAGAACTTCCTGTTGATAATGAAATGACTATGGCTGGTAAGAAAAGATAAAAATTTCAAAAACGAAAGAAGATGGAAATTAAAGAAAATAATGTTCAGGTACAAATTAATGAAATCAATCAGAAGCTTGATCTTGTATTGCACTATGTAAACGAGCAACGATTAAAGAGCGAAACGATTGAGGATTTAGTAGCTGACGTTTCAATTATAAGCAAGGACGCGTTTTCAAGTGCTGTCGAAGAACTTGATACGAATGGAATTGAACTTAATTTTGAAGACATAAAATTACTTGGATTCAAACTTTTAAGAAATGTGAATAATTTCTCTCAGGTAATGGATATGTTTGAGAGTATTACAGATTTATTAAAGGATGTGGGCCCAATTGTAAATGAAGTAGGAATTGATTTTACTCATAAACTAAATTATTTTGAGCAAAAAGGATATTTCGAGTTCTTTAAAGAAGTAGCTAATATTATGGATAATATTATTTCAAGTTATCCTCCAGCAGAAGTTAGAGCTTTATCCGATAATATTATAACTATTCTTGATACAGTTAGAAATATAACTCAGCCAGATATGTTGCATGCAATTAATAATGCTATTAGCATATTTAAGAATCTGGATACAAACAATATTGAGGAATATTCATTATGGAAAGCATTCCGGGAAATGAATACTCCTGAAATGAAGCGAGGTATAGGATTTATGATTACATTTTTAAAGAATTTATCAAAAGAACCAAATAAATAAAATAAATTAACTAAACAATTTAAAATTAATATTATGGCACAAAAAACAATAGCAGGTGTAAACCTAGAAGTTTCTGATGAAGGATATTTAGCTGATCAAACACAGTGGACAGAAGAAATTGCAAAGGAAATTGCAAAAGAAGAAAATATCGAACTTACAGAAAAACATTTTGAAATAATTAAATTTATTCGTGAAAATGAATCTGGTTTAACTATTCGTAAAGTTGGGAAATCGGGCATAGTAGACATAAAAGGTTTTTATGATTTGTTTCCAGGAGGACCGTTAAAAATATCAACAAAAATTGCAGGTATAAACAAACCATCAAGTTGTGTTTAATTAAAAAACTGAAACGATGACAGAAAAAAAAGATACTCAAGTAAAAAAGGTAGCAATTGTGTGTGCTAAAGCATCAATAGAAGATGTTTACGCTGCTCTGGTAATGGCTAACGGTGCTGTAATGGAAGGTATGGAAGCAAAACTCTTCTTTACTTTCTTCGGTCTGGATGCTATTACAAAAAAGTACATGAATAAATTACATACCGCAACCGTTGGAAATCCTGGTATGCGAATGCCTGGCGGATTACCTTTTCCAACTTTGTTAGGTGCAATTCCAGGAGTAGAAGCAGGAGTTTCTGCTATGATGCGTAACACTATGGACAAATTGGATATTCCTCCGGTTGATGAGTTTTTGGATATGATTACAGCAGGTGGTGGAGAAATTTATGCTTGTAAATTGGCAATGGATATGTTTAAATTAGAGAAAGAAGATCTTAGTGATCATGTAAGTTCTGTTTTAACTATTGGTGATTTTTATGCAATTGCCGGTGGTGAAGGCTCTCAAATTATCTTTACCTAATAAAAATTTATATATGTTAAGAAGCCGTCTCAGAAGTTGCTTTTTCTTTGTCTACACTTCGACAAGCTCAGTGTGACATTTTGGAAGACAGGAAGTTGTCATATTGAGCTTGTCGAAATATAAACAACTTTCTGGCTTTTGAGACAGCCTCTTTTTGTATATATATTTGATTGCCATGTTATATTCCTAAGTTTTCTAATTCTTTTAGAATTGTTGTTTTATCTTTTAGATCTGATTTTTTTAACTCTTCAACCCAAAAATTAACTTTTTTCGCATTTTGTAAGCTTTTATATATGTCAATTAAATAATAGTATGATAAGCCATGAATGTGCGATTCAATAGTTATTTCACCGCTAATAACCTTTTCAAATAACGGAATTGCTTCAACTACGCTTTCGTTTTTATACAGATCAAATGCTTTTTCGAATAAGCGAATTTTTTCATTGTGATTATTGTCGAGGATGATTCCAAAAAATGAAAAGCAGGCATTATTGCAGTTTTCAATTAAATCAATAAAGACAATATCATCAGATATTTTTGGAAAAATAAGCTGAAACTTTAAAATTTCGTTAGTTTTCTTAAATTCATGTTGATTAGGACACGTTGGAATGTTTACAGAATTTATTAACGGGTAGATTTCTGTTTCTTTAGAGTTTTTAATATAAATATTTTTATCGGCACAAAACCAACCTCCTTGATCACGCTTATTTGTAACTTGTAAGTTAATAAGTGTGGTGTTTTCTGTAATTTCAATTTGGACTATTTCTAATTCAGGATGACTCTGTTTACCTGCAATAGGATAATAGTAAACTTGAGCACTTAGTTTTGCTACTGCACAAAAAATTATAGAAATAATTATGATATGTTTTTTCATCTTTTCATTTTATTTAATAATTGTATAGCAATGGTACTATTGTAAAATTAAGCAGCATGGTAGCGATAGTTGCGTGTTATATACATTCATAAAACTGAAATAAATATTGCTCATCATATTTTACTTCATATTTTTTAAGTAAATCTAAGTATTCATTTTTAAAAGTTCTTTTCTTATGATGATTTTCTTGTTCGATAATATACTTAATTACAGAATCTCTTTGAGATCGAGAATATGAAAATGCACCGTATCCAGATTGCCATTGAAATTTTCCTGCAACTAATTTATTTTCGTTTATCCATTTTGAAGAATTTGCTTTTATTATCTGAAGAACTTTTGATATTGAAATATCAGGTTTTAATTCGAATAATACGTGAACATGATCAGTGAAACCATTTACTGCTAGAGGGAATAATTCTAATCCCTTTATAATGCCACTAATGTATTCAAAAACACGATAGCGAATTTCTTTGTTTAAAACATTTTGTCTG
>JAQIBH010000114.1 GCA_027859205.1 Bacteroidales bacterium
GCAAAAAGAAATTATTTTTGAAAAAGACTTATTTACCGGTTAATTCATATTCTCACAACGTATTCATTGGGATATAGAGGTTTTTCAGGTGATTTTCTAAAAGTTTCGGATGCTAATGAAATAACATGTGAAAATCTATTGTTCTAATAATCAAAAGGGATGATGTAATTTAAATTTATTATAGATAATATTAATTGTTTTTATTTAGAATAATCTAATTTTGCACGTAATTATTGATTTTCAATAAGGAAGAAATGGAGCAAGAAAAAAATCATAGACGTTTACCTCGCTGGATGAAGATGCAAATGCCAAAGGGCGAATCATATTCGAGAGTAAAAAACACCGTTAAAAAGCATAATTTAAATACAATATGCACGAGTGGTAATTGTCCTAACATTGGAGATTGCTGGAATAGAGGAACTGCTACATTTATGATTTTGGGTGAAATATGTACTCGCTCATGTAAATTCTGTGGTGTAAAAACAGGAAAACCTTTACCTGTAGATTGGGATGAACCAAACCGTATATCTGAATCAGTAAAACTAATGAACATAAAACATTGTGTTATTACCTCTGTTGATCGAGATGATTTAGAAGACGGAGGTTCTACTTTATGGGCAGATACAATTAAACAGATTAAAGCAATAAATCCTACAACAACAATTGAAGCTTTAATTCCTGATTTTGATAATGTTAAAGAAAACATTGAAAAAGTTATTGAATCTAAACCTGAGGTTATATCTCATAATTTAGAAACGGTTGAAAGATTAACACCTAATATTAGAAGTAGAGCTAAATATCAAACAAGTTTAAAAGTAATAAAGCAAATAGCTGAATCAGGCTTGGTAGCTAAATCAGGAATTATGTTAGGATTGGGTGAAACTGAAGAGGAAATACTCAAAACCATGGATGATCTTTTAGAAGTTGGATGCAAAGTAATGACAATTGGTCAATATATAGCACCAACAAAAGATCATATGACAGTAAAAGAATATGTAAAACCTGAAATTTTTGAGGAGTATCATAAAATAGGAATAGAAAAAGGGTTTGAATTTGTAGAAAGTAGTCCTTTGGTAAGATCCTCTTACAAAGCCGAAAATCATGCCATAACTTCCGGTAGGTAGGTTTGTTCACATTAACAGCCAATAGCTGAGAAGAATATTGAGAATCATTAGAGCAGCTTTTAAATCTTCTAGCAAATAGATTCAGTAGATTAATAAAAAGGTAAAGTAATGAAAAATGTAAAATTTGAAGATTTAGGAATAATTGAATATAAAAATGCCTGGGAATATCAGGAAAATATTTTTGGGAAATATTTAAATATTAAAGCTGAAAATAGGGATTTGATCATTGAAAATCAAAAGGAAATTGAAGGGTATCTGCTTTTCTGTGAGCATCCTCATGTATATACTTTAGGGAAAAGCGGAGAGCAAAACAATTTATTAATTAATGATGAGTTTTTAGGTAAGATTCAGGCAACATACGTTAAGACGAACCGTGGTGGAGATATTACTTACCATGGTCCGGGACAAATAGTTGGATACCCGATTATTGATCTGGAGCGATTTAATTTGCAGGTAAAACAATATATTGCTAATTTAGAAGAATCAATAATTCTTATGCTAAAGGATTTTGGAATTAAGGCGGAAAGATTGCATGGATCAACTGGAGTATGGCTAGAAACGGAAACGAAAAGTGTAAGAAAAATTTGTGCAATTGGCGTTAAGGCAAGCCGGTTTATTACAATGCATGGATTTGCATTAAACGTAAATACAAATCTTGAATATTTTAATCACATTAACCCTTGTGGATTTATTAATAAGGGAGTAACATCAATGGAAAAGGAGTTAGGAGAAAAACAGGATTTTGAAAAAGTAAAAGATGTTTTAAAATTAAAGATTGAAGAAGTATTCGGGATGAACTTAAAAAAGTAAAAAATATGAAAGTTATATATGGAAAAAAGATGGCTGCTAAAAAAACAAGGGAGCAAAGAAGATAATGAAAAACTGGCAAATGAATTAAATATAGATCCAATATTGGCAAACCTCTTGACCCAAAGAGGTGTTAAAACATTTGATCAGGCAAAAGCTTTCTTTCGACCCGAACTCAATGATTTATATGATCCTTTCTTAATGAAAGATATGGATTTAGCTGTTGAGCGTATCGGGAAAGCAATAAAAACCGGAGAGAATATACTTATTTATGGTGATTATGATGTTGATGGAACAACTTCGGTTGCATTAGTATATTCCTTTCTTAAAGAATTTTACGATAATGTTGGCTATTATGTTCCTGACAGATACGGTGAGGGATATGGTGTTTCTTTTAAAGGAGTTGATTATGCTAAAGATAATGAGTATTCATTAGTAATTGCTTTGGATTGCGGAATAAAAGCGAATGATAAAATTGATTATGCAAAAAAGAAAGGGATAGATTTTATTGTTTGTGATCATCACTTCCCTGGTGCAGAAATACCTAATGCAGTTGCGGTCCTTGATCCTAAACGTTCTGACTGTAAGTATCCTTTTGAAGATCTTTCGGGCTGTGGTGTTGGATTTAAACTTATACAGGCTTATGCTAAAACAAATGATATTGATTTTGATAGATTAATTCCATATTTGGATTTGGTTGTTGTAAGTATTGCTTCAGATATTGTTCCCATAGTTGATGAAAATAGAATTCTGGCACATTTTGGCTTAATACAATTAAATGAAAATCCAAGAGAAGGATTAAAATCAATTATTAGTCTTGCTGGATTAACCGAAAAAGATATTGCAGTTGAAGATATTGTATTTAAATTAGGACCAAGAATTAATGCTGCTGGCAGAATGGAATCGGCAGATAAAGCGGTTGAGTTGTTGCTAGCTAATAATGCAAGTAGTGCAAAAATTGCTGCAAGCAGTGTTGACTTAGTTAATAATGAAAGAAAAAATATTGATAGAGATATCACACAAGATGCCTTAAATGTGCTTGCTAACGATAAAAACCTTAGTAAGTGCAAGTCTACAGTACTATACAATTTCCAATGGCATAAAGGGGTTGTTGGAATTGTTGCTTCCCGCTTAATTGAAACGCATTACCGCCCAACGGTTGTATTAACAGCTTCGAATGGTGTGGCTACTGGTTCTGCAAGGTCGGTTGTTGGTTTTGATATTTATCAGGCAATAGAAGCATGTAGCGATTTGTTGGAAAATTTCGGCGGACATATGTATGCTGCAGGTCTTACATTAAAAATTGAAAATGTTCCTGCGTTTATCGAACGGTTTGAGAAAATAGTTTGCGACACAATTAAAGAGGAGCAGCTTGTTCCGCAAGTAGAAATTGATTCAAGGCTAGATTTAAATAAAGTAACTTCAAAATTTTATAGAATATTAAAACAATTCCAACCCTTTGGACCTGGGAATATGGCACCTGTTTTTGTTGCAAAAAATGTTGCAGATAATGGTGAAGGAAGAATCGTTGGAGTAACCAAAGAGCATTTAAAACTTTCTTTGATTCAGGAAAATGATCCTTTTAAAAATTATTCAGCAATTGCTTTTCAACAAGCAAATTTATTTGATTACATTCAGTCAGGAGATTTTTTTGATATTTGTTATTCTATAGATGAGAATTGTTATAGAGGAAATACAAATCTTCAATTAAACATTAAAGATATTAAAGTAAATTGCTTAATAGAAGAAGTTTAGTGGTATTAAAATCTAATTCTTACTTGTGCTTTAATTTCCGATTTAGTATTACCGTTAATCTGTGTTAATCCTGATGAAATTACATCTATATTGGAATAATATGTTTGTGCGTAACGAAGCCATATATCCATAAAATCACTAATCGAATATTTTAAATTTAGGTATGTTCTTGTTCCTTTAGAATAATAAGCAGGAATTGAGAATGCATATAAAATATCACTCTCATAAGCGTAAATTCTTGAATGATAAGAATCGGTATCAAAAATAGCAAATCGAACGTTAAAGGATAAAGGAGCTTTTTTAAAAACGTAAAAAATATCTTGATATACAAGATAACCATAATCGGCTTTTTCATTTTCCTCAGAGAACTTTGACGTTTCTATTCTGTTTTTTAAGGTTAATTGTTCATTTATTCGGGAATTTAAATGAAATCTAATTTTAAAATTACCTTTATTTACTAATTTATCAATTCCTGAAGTAGAATATTGATTTACTTGTTTTACTTCGTTTTTAATTTTGAAGTACATACTTAAAGTTCTCAAAGGATTATAATCTACTTGCATGAACCAATCGTTACCACTTGATGGAGCATCAATACCAAATTTAATCCATTGGAATTTATAATTATCGAAGTATCCTGTAATTTTCCAATGTTTAATTGGATGAACTACTATCCCAAAATACAAACCTGATTCATTACTATTTCCAGACGATTCTGCGAAAGCATTTCCGAAATTCGTTTGATAATCTTTATCGTAGTGTCTATGTAACGCGGACAATGAAATTTGCGGAGCAAGATTTATTAGCATCCCATTTAAAAAAGCTTTTCCGCCTGATTCGCTAATAGCTTCTTCTCCAAAAAAGTTAAAATTCAAAAAACTAAATTGATAATCAATACTTAGATTTGAATTTTGGTCTCCTCGAAAATCAAATTGGTTTTCTGGCGTAATATTTTTTTGCAGATTAGCAGTATATTGATAATTTAGAGCTGTTATTCCCACTTTAAAGTTTGAGTGATTATATGTAATGTTCCCACCTATAATCTGCTCGCCGATTGCATCTTCATCAATTATCTCAGAGGGGATTGAGTGAATTCCGCTAATCTGGAGAGAGGAAACATCTGATATAGCATTATTTAAACTGTCACTTATATTAGCATCAATGTTTTTTTGAGAATAAAAAACGGTTAACTCAAGATCTTTTAGTGCGATTGTCGTACCTACTCCTCGCATAAAGATATTTTCGCTGGTTGATGAATATTTTTTTAAACCTTGTGCTTTTTTGCGAATGTTAAGAACGGCGGGTGTTTTTCCAAAGCCATATTCAGACCACAAGACAAGCCCTTGACCGAATTTTGCTTGGTAATCTCCTAAGCTTAAAGTTTTAATAATTCCAATATTATTAATCTGAAGATGACCTGAGTAATAATCAAACCCTGACTTATTATTCCCTGTAAAAAATTCTTCTCCAGGATCTTTCTCTGCAGTAAATCCAAAGTAAATTTTATTCTTATAATTATATTTGTACTTGGTATAAAATTTATAAGAATTACCAAGGTATCTTGAATTTGGATTGGCTAGTAAAGCTGAATCCGATATTGAGCCGTAACCAACTTGATCTTCCAAAACTTTCTGACTGCGCAGGAAAAGTTGATTATTCCCATATTTTAAAGCATTTCTTAATTTGAAATATTCATCACTTTTAATATCGGTGACAGTGATAAAAGGTAAAACGTTTTGAATGTCCTGCTGCGAGAAACCATAAACTAATTGGAGCTCAAATATCGACAACATCTTTCCTTTTTTATTGATATAATCCAACAAACTTTTAATTTGAAAATGATTTAAAATTTGCAGTTTTTCAAGATCTTCAATTGTGGCATTGTTTAAATTAAGAGGTTCATTTAAGTAAAAATTAAGATCGTCATATAAGCTAGTATAATCAATGTCTTCATCCAGGTTGCTGGCAAGATTTTCAATTAAATTTTCTAATGTTTGCTTTGAGCCCAATTCTTGTGCGATTAATTTATTACACATGAAAAGAATAATAATAACAAAGCTTATATGTTTTAATTTAAAAATTTTAAAAACCATAGCTTAGAGTAAATGAAGGAGTGTAGCCTAAGGTCTGATGATTCATAAATCCTACATGTGCATTTATTTTATCATAATGAAACCCAATCCCAAAAGAATATTTTGCAGGATTTGTAGATATTCCAGCTTGTAGCGAAACAAATTCAATGAGATTATAATCGATCCCAGCTTTAAAAATAGCATCTTGATTTAAGTCTTTTTCGGTTCCAATTGCAAATAATACTTTTTCAGAAAACAAATAACTAATGCCAATATTAAATATTGTGGGAATTTCTTCATCACCCATTTTACTATGCGATGGATTATAAACATGAGCTCCTATTAATAAATTTTCAATTGGCTGCGATAATATACCAACTTCAAAATTTACAGTATTCTCTGTCCCATAATTTCCCGCAATTTGAGTATGTAAATAGTTTAATTGTAATCCAATAGAAAAGTATTTCGTAAATGATCTACCAAAAGCTAATCCAGCCTGCATTTCATTATACTGCGAGAATCCATAATAAGAATAAGAAGCTCCAATTGTTCCAGTTTTAGTAGGTAACGCAAAAGCAATTCCTTGTATGTTTTGTTCTTTAATAAATCCGGATTGATGAAAAGCTCCAATCGACATATTTTCCAAATATCCTAATCCCGCCTGATTGTGATAAATCGACCACACATCTGTTAAAGTCACCGATGTATTCCCCATTGCAGCAGCTTTGCCTTCTTCAATTTTTTGATCTTGAATGGAGAATACTTTTGTTATACTACAATAAAAGATTAGAATCAAAAATATTGATTTTGGGTTAATAAATAAGAGTTTCATTTTATCATTTTCTTAAAGAAGTATGAAGATAATAAATATTTGTGGAATTTTTACATTGGCAGTTAAAACAAAAATGTCCAAAGCTTAAATAGCCTTCTGATATTTTCTTATTTAGCGTATATTAGCGACCAGTTTATAACATTGTTTCAGAAAACATACAGAGTTTTGATGGTTTACAAAGGTTTCCTATTACTAAACTTTATTTAATGGGGATATTGAAACAATGTAAAAGCCAATACGTTTCATATTCTAAAACGTTGAATTTCATAAATGAATAATGAAAAATTATCAGCAAATTATAAAAGATTTAGGGAACATCTATCCTAGATACCTAATTTTATTGGTTCTTCTTCCTATAGCAATTGGGTATTTTATTGATTCAGATTTAGTCAATAGTAGATATATAATAATAAATCTTGCCTGGTTGCCATTATTTACAATTTCAGCCATTTTGTTAAGAAAACGATTTATTTTTCAAATTGCAAACTTTATATATTTTATTGCTGGATTCATTGAAATATGTCACTGGACAATAATAAAAGGGCCTATTAGTCTTACAAGTATTTTAGTTATTTTCAATACAAATCTTGAGGAGTCCATCGATTTTTTTAATTTAAAAGCAACATATGGATTACTGATTTTAATACCCTATACAATTGTTTATTTTTTATCAATTCGTCAGTCCACTCCAAATCTTGAGTCTAAGATCAAAACATACATATTGTCTATTGTTTTATTATTTGCAGCAATTTTTATTGGCGAAAATGCTTTGCATGGGAGGCTGGTTCGAAAAGGAGTACCTCAATTAGTAAAAGTTACATTTACCTTTATTGATAAAATAAAACTCTACAATGAAGCAATGCAAGAAATTTCTCCAAAGGTGGTTGATTCAAAGTCACTTTGTGTAAGCAAGAGTCAAACATTTATTTTAATATTAGGTGAATCATGCAATAGAAACCACATGTCTCTCTATGCATATGACCGAAAAACGACTCCAATATTAAGGAACAGAAATGATATTAAAGTTTTCGATGATGTGGTTTCACCATATTCAAATACCTTAAACAGTGTATTATCAATGCTCTCCGAATCCAATTTGGAAAATGGAATAGATATAAAAAACAGCATTGATGTTATAGATGTTTTTCATTCCGCAGGTTTTAAAACATATTGGATATCAAATCAATCTCCAATCGGTATTTGGGATAATTTAGTGACTGTTTTCGCAAATAAATCAGATTACAAAAGATTTGTTAACATCTCCAGCAACACATCATTTGAGGCAATTTTAACTTCTTCAGATGATGCAAAATTATTTAAACCCTTTTCATCTGTGATAAAAAATAATGTAAAAAAGAAATTTATTGTTCTTCATTTAATGGGAAGTCATTCTTCATATTCAAAAAGATACCCAAATGAATATAATGTTTTTACAGGAAATGATTCAAAAAAGAAAATTATTGCAGAATATGATAACTCAATTCTATACAACGATTTTATTGTTGACAGCCTATTGAAAATAATCAAAAAAAATATATCACATAAAAATAATAATATTTCATCAGCAATATATTTATCAGATCATGGAGAAAATGTTTTTGATGAATTGGATAGAGTAGGGCACGACTATTCTAAGACATTACCAAAAGCTAATGTGGAAATACCGTTTATTGTCTGGTTATCAGAATCATACATGATCAAGTATCCTGAAAAAGTTAAAATAATAGAATCAAATATTCATAAACCGTTTGTTTCAGATGATTTGTTTCATTCGATCTTAGATTTAAACTTTATTGAAAGTCCAATTTTTGATGGCAGGAGAAGTCTTTTTAGTAAATCTTTTGATGAAACTCGGAAAAGAATTTTAGAAGACAAAAAGGATTATGATCTAAAGTAATTTAGGAAACTATATAGACTCTAGATTTGAAAAATATTTTACTGAATATTAGGAATTAGCAGATTGAGCAAGCGATAAAAAATCTCAAAGGAATAATACTGAATTGAAAAACCAAGGTTTATCTTTTCTTTCAATAACTCATCATGTAGGATTTTCAGACGTACAAATGTTTAATATATTCTCTTATCTAATTATCAAGATTGGCTAAAGAAGAATCCTTTGATTCTCTCTTCTCTTTAAATACTCAGTTCTTGTAGTATTTAAATCTTCTGTTGTTACTCTCAAACGAGTAAGTTTTATCTGCAATTCTGTATCCAGAAGTATCTTAGAATAGATCTTTATAACAGTATCTAACCAACGAACATATACTCTTGGCATACTTTCGTTAACTGATAATCTTCATGTGTAATTTTTAAATCAAAATCAATTTTTAATCTTTTCATTCCACAAAAACCTGAGATATTATAATTGGAAACATTTAAATACTTCTTTCATTTTTAGTGCATTTAAGCTCTATAATAAAAACTAAAAATAATCTAATTAGGTAGTTAACTATTTCTATTTTATGAATAATAGGGTAAAGGGTTGATTAAATTTAAATTAATACTTAAATTTATTTTTTTTAAAAAAATATGAGAAAATTTATTAAACGAAAAGAAAATGATAGGAAAAGTATTAATTCCTACACATACAGGTCTAAAAGTATTGGATATAATTTCAATTTGCTATTGTAAAGCTTTTAATAAAGTAACTGAAATTATTCTTGAGAATGGGCAGTCATATGTATTAAATAAAACGTTAGATGATACGAAAAAACTATTTCCAAAAGCTGCCTTTTTTCGTTGTCATAGAAGTTATATCGTAAATCTTTATCATGTTAGCGAAATAAATAAGACTTTTATAGATTGTCTTGTTTTAAACAATGGAACTTGTATAAAACTTTCAAGAAGAAAAGAGAAAGAATTTATAGATCAATTTAATTCTTTTCAGCTGAATTAGTAATTTATTAAAAATTTTTCCATTCACTCCAAAAATGTAACCACTAGGTAAATTTTCATTTAGTATAATCAATATATAATAAAAATAGAGAATATATTTATAAGAGAATATTTAATTCACTTTTAAAATCATGTAATTATGAATATTAGAATTTGTTTTGCACTAGTTTTCTTTTTCATTCTAAATAGTGCGAAGTCACAAGATAATGGAGTTTTTGTTCGAACAGTCCTTTTAAATGGTCAATTAGACTGTTCAAGTGAGACCTGGAAATTAGTTTTTCATGATGAGTTTAATGGAACAAGTCTGGATCAAAGTAAATGGAGATCTTCATATTGTGATGGAGGATGTAGAACACATGGTAATGAGGCTCAAATTTATCTTGATGAAAATGTTGTTTTAAGTAATGGCAAACTAAAACTAATAGCAAAAAAGGAAAATGTTACATGGAACGGAATATCAAAAGCATATTCTTCAGGAATGATTATGACAAAAGATCCATTTCCCTTTTTTAAAGGTAAATTTGAAATTAAAGCTAAAATACCTTATGGTATGGGATTCTGGCCGGCTTTTTGGTTATATGGACATGAAGCAAATGAAATTGATGTTTTTGAATTTGGTTGTGATCGACCGGAATCATTATATACAAATGTACATACTGAAGAAACTGGAAGTCATTTGGATTGGAGTATTGAGCATGATAATAATATAAATTATTCATCTAAATCGCATATTTATAGTGTGGAATGGGATACTGAACAAATTATTTTTAAGGTTGATAATACTGTAATTAGGGAGATGTATCGGTATACTACAAGCCTAGGTCAGGCATTGGTTTGTCCATCAAGTTATGGTACAGGGACATACTTAGAGAATATTTTAATGCCTGATAATAATATGGACATTATACTTAACCTGGCAATCGCTTCAGCAAGCACAACATTTTTTACAAATCCTCCTAATTCCAGTACGGTTTTTCCAAATGCGTTTGAAATTGATTACGTAAGAGTATATCAAAGAACACCTCAAAGTGGATTTAGTGATCTATGTGCTAATAGAGAAATTATTGGAGCTAGTAAAATTTGTAATGGGGTAAGTAAAACATATACATTTAATGGTCCATTTGAAGAATTATCTTGGAATGTGAGTTCCAAATTATTAATTGTAAATACCACAGATAATAGTGTGACGGTCAGGCCAGTAAATCAATATGCTAAAGGGAGTGCTTCGATAGTATGTGAAGATATTGGCTCAATATGTAACGAAACTAACTTTACTAAAAATATTTCGGTAGGAGGACCTAATTTCGGCTCTGCTTATGTAAAAGGGCCAACACAATTGACTCCCGGCTTATCTGCTGTATACAGTGTCTCCCCGGCGCAGGGAGCGACCAGTTATGAGTGGGAAATACCATCAGGTTGTTATGCTCATTATTGTTGGAAATTCAAAAGCGGGCAATACTCTAATGTAACTAATGTGCAAGCAGGTAAAGTAGGTTCCGGTGTCATAGAATGCACTGCAAAAAATACTTGTGGCACCGATTCCCGTTATTTATATATTAATGTTCAAAATCCGTACGGCGGAGGTGGTGGTGGCGGA
>JAQIBH010000121.1 GCA_027859205.1 Bacteroidales bacterium
TAGGGTTCACTGAAAATAGTTTAACGATCATATATTCAGTATTTTATAGCTTGTTTCATTTGTTTAAGTGCAAGATTTTTATTATCTTATAGTCATAAAATCATGCACTTATGATAAAATACACATCACATTCTCAAATCAGTATAGATGCATTTAAGACACCATTTGAATGCAATTTATCACCAAATAATCGCTGGGTAAAATTAAGCCAAACTGTACCTTGGGATGCTTTAGCTGCAATTTATATGCGGTCTATGGACTCTTCAATAGGTCGAACAGGGGTGTCTCCTCAGGTAATTATTGGAGCCATGATAATTAAACATAAACAAAAGTTAAGTGATGATGAAACAATTGATACGATCAGTGAAAATCCCTATATGCAGTATTTCCTTGGTTTAAAAGAGTTTCAGCAGAAGCATGTTTTTGATTCTTCTCTTTTTGTAACAATTCGGAAACGAATGACAGCAAAAGTTTTTGATGAATTTAATCAGGAAGTTATTCGATCTTCAGAAGGGAAGAAAGATCAACGACATAATTCTAAGAATAAAGATGAAAATGGAGATTCTAAAAACAAAGGGAAGCTTCAATTGGATGCAACGGTAGCAGATCAAGAAATTAAATATCCTACAGATCCTGATTTACTAAATCAAGCTCGCGAGATTAGCGAAAAAATAATTGATAAATTACACAAAGATTCGGACATAGATAAGAAACCTCGTACATATAGACGTGTAGCCAGAAAGGATTATTTGAATCTTTCAAAAAAGAGACAGAAGTCAAAGAAAGATATTCGACGATGTATTAAGCATCAGTTGCAATATTTGCATAGAAATATTAAAAGTATTGATCAGATGCTTGATAATTTTAAAGAATTCCCTTTAACAGGAGATGTGTTAAAAAAATATTGGGTAATTCAACATGTATATGCCCAACAAAGTCAGATGTATGTAAAGCGTGAGAATAGATGTAATGACCGCATAGTTAGTATTTCACAGCCACATGTTCGCCCTATTGTAAGAGGAAAGCAGAAGGCTAAAGTTGAGTTTGGCTCTAAATTAGGTTTGAGTTTATCAAATGGATTCTCCAGAATTGGTACCATGAGTTGGGATGCTTATAATGAATCAACGGATCTTATTAAACAAGTTGAGCAATACAAACAATTGCATGGACATTATCCTGAACTGGTACTAGTAGATCAAATATATGCTACTCTTGCTAATAGAAAATTTCTAAAAGAACATAATATACGAATAACGGCAAAACCACTTGGTCGTCCTAAAAAGAGAAAAGAGGAAACCTGTTATCAAAGAAGAAAGCGGATAAAAGAGTTCCATGAACGTAATCATGTTGAAGGTAAATTTGGTCAAGCAAAAAGAGGATATAATATGAATAATATTCAAGCTAGACGCAGAGATACCTCGGAATCATGGATAAGTTGTATAATATTCGTGCTCAATATAATTCAATTACAGAAAATATTTTTCATTTTTATTAAATCCAAAAAAATCATTGCAAAACGATTTGAAAAACTAATGTTTGATCTAAGCCATTTCTTAAAAACGGATAAATCAGTGCTAGTTTTTCAGTAGACCCTATTTAGTATCAAGAATATAGACGCTTAGTTTATTTTTTCTCTTGATACTTGATACTAATTTCTAGATACAGTTATTTTAAAACTCCAAGTTCTTTACCGACTTTAGTAAATGCTTCAACAGCTTTATCAAGATGTTCTTTTTCATGTCCTGCCGAAATTTGAACTCGGATTCTTGCTTTTTCTTTTGGAACAACTGGATAATAAAATCCAATTACATAAATACCTTCTTCGAGTAATTTTGCAGCAAATTCTTGAGATAATTTTGCATCGTAAAGCATAACAGCTAAAATTGCAGATTGGCTAGGTTTTATATCAAATCCTTCATCAAGCATTTTTTGCTTAAAATATTTAGTGTTTTCTACTAACTTATCGTGTAAATCGTTCGATTCTGCAAGAATTTTAAAAACTTCGATTCCTGCAGCTGCAACTGCAGGAGGAATTGAGTTTGAAAATAAATACGGCCGCGATCGTTGACGCAACATTTCAATTATTTCTTTTTTCCCGGTAGTAAATCCACCAATAGCTCCACCAAATGCTTTTCCTAAAGTACCGGTAATAATATCAACTTTACCTCTTTGATTATAAAGTTCAGAAACTCCTTTGCCTGTATCTCCAACAACACCGGCAGAATGACATTCATCAACCATAACCATTGCATCATATTTCTCTGCTAATTCACAAATTTTATCCAAAGGAGCAACGTTTCCGTCCATTGAGAAAACGCCATCGGTAACAATAATTCTGAAACGATGTGTCTGTGAAACCTTTAATTGATCTTCCAAATCTTCCATATCAGCAGATTCATAACGGAAGCGATGAGCTTTACAAAGCCTAACGCCATCAATTATTGAAGCATGATTTAATGTATCAGAAATAATAGCATCTTCACTGGTTAAAATTGGTTCAAAAACACCACCATTGGCATCAAATGCGGCAGCATATAAGATAGTATCTTCAGTTCCAAAATAATCAGAAATTTGTTTTTCAAGTTCTTTATGTAAATCTTGAGTTCCACAAATAAATCGAACCGATGACATTCCGAAACCATGAGAATCCATAGCATCTTTTGCTGCTCGAATTACACGTGGATTATTTGATAAACCAAGATAATTATTTGCACAAAAATTTAATACTTCCTGACCAGTGCTAACTTTTATAACCGCTTGTTGAGGGCTTGTAATTATACGTTCTCTTTTGTATAATCCCGCATTTTCAATAGACTCTAGTTCAGTTCTTAAATAGTCTTTAATTTTCCCGTACATAATACCCTTTCTGTTTTTAAAATAAAGAATTTATATAAATTTGGAATCTTTATAAATAGGCTGCAAATGTAATGTAATTATCACCAAAAAATACCGATTGCTTCTATAATTTAAATCATTATTTTTTGGTTTTTTTTTAAAGGGAATATTGATTTTGTTTAACAAATAATCAAACAAATTGTTTAATAAATGCTCAATGCAAATTGTATATTTATATTTAATAGTTTAAGATAATTGCAATTTTATCTAGTTTTATTTAAGACCTTTTTATAGTTTTTTTTATACTATAAATAGAGATTTTTAATGATTACATATATATATATATATTTTTAATTTTTTATTTATCTTTACCGCCAAATTAAAATTTAACCTATGCAAACCCAAAATGATGTTGTACTTATAGGTGCCGGAATAATGAGCACTACTTTAGGTGTTATTATGCAGAAATTAATGCCAGGAGCAAAGATTTCTATTTATGAAAAATTAGAATCGGTGGCTGCTGAAAGTTCCGATTCGTGGAATAACGCCGGGACTGGTCATTCTGCTTTTTGCGAATTAAACTATACGCCTAAGCAAGCTGACGGATCTGTTAGTATTAGTAAAGCATTAGATATTGCTTCTTCTTTTGAGATATCGAGGCAATTTTGGGCTTATCTAAAGGAACAGAAAGTTCTTACAGAATTGTTCATAAAAACAGTACCTCATATGAGTTTTTTATGGGGAGAAGATAACATTTCTTTTCTTAAAAAAAGACATGAGACAATGACTCCATATGCTCTTTTCGAAGACATGAAATATTCTGAAGATTTTGATGAAATAGCATCATGGGTACCTATGATGATGAAAAATAGGGATCGTAATAAAAGAATGGGTGTTACTCGTATGGTGGCTGGTACTGATGTGGATTTTGAGGCTATTACAAGGGATATGATTGCTCATTTGAAAAATTGTGATGGTGTTGAAGTGCATGCAGGGCAGGAGGTTAAAGGCTTTAAAAGACAAGCTGATGGAAGCTGGAAAGTTAAATTAAAAGATTTAAAAACCGGCAAAAGCAATGTAGTACACAGTAAATTTGTTTTTGTTGGATCTGGCGGAGGCTCTTTGCCTTTATTACAGAAATCGGGTATTAAAGAAGGAAAAGGATATGGTGGGTTTCCTGTTAGCGGGAAATTTATGCGATGTAAAGATCCTGAAATTATAGAACAACATAGAGCAAAAGTTTATGGTAAAGCGGCAGAAGGTTCGCCTCCAATGTCGATGCCACATTTAGACGAAAGAAGAATAGATGGTGAAGATTCGTTGTTATTTGGACCATATGCAGGAATGTCGCTAAAATTCTTAAAAACAGGTTCAATATTTGATTTACCAGGATCGATTAGATTACATAATATTTGGCCAATGTTGTCTGTTGCAAGACATGAGTTTGGATTAATAAAGTATTTAGTAGGACAGGTAATGCAATCGACAAAAGAACGATTTAAAACGCTTAAAATATATTTCCCTGAAGCTCAAATGAAAAATTGGGAACTTTATACTGCCGGGCAACGAGTTCAAATTATGAAAAAGGACAAGAAAAAAGGTGGTGTATTAAAGTTGGGTACCGAAATAATTAATAATGAGGAAGGAAGTTTTGCTGCTTTGCTTGGAGCATCTCCAGGGGCTTCTACTGCAGTATCAATAATGTTTAATGTATTAAATAAATGTTTCCCAGAGCAAATGGCTACCGATGATTGGAAGAATAAATTAACTGAAATGATTCCATCTTATGGTAAATCTTTGATTGATGATCAACAACTTTGTCGTGATACAAGAAAAGCTACTGCTAAAGTCCTAGGACTTGATGAGTAATAAATAATATTATAAAACAAAAATAGCGTAGCCATTGTGGTCTACGCTATTTTTTATACAAATAATCGAACTATATTTCTGGAGCAAATTCGAAAAGCAAATCAAATGTTTAAATCTCCTATCTTGAGGTTCCATCTGGTATAACAAGCTGAATTGCTTGAGCAAAAAAAAGATGTTTTAGTTAAGAATGGTAATATAATTATTAATTGTAAGCGCCTTCGCATCTTTATTTATTTTTAGTATCGATTTAAATATATAAATTGGGTTCGCTTATGATTAAAATAAATAATAAACACATGGACTTTTTAATAAGCAAATAGAATTTTAACTAAAAATCCAATGTTATGAAAAAAGCATTTTTCTTAATTCTTATTCTTGGAATAAATGTAAGTTTAAGTTTTGGACAGGATATTGATCTAACGCACAAATCTCGCAGGCTGGAATTATCTAAGGCTTTGGATAGCTCAGTCGTAATAATATCATCAGAAGTAAAACAACATGATAGTTATAAAGATAATAAGAACTTTTACTATTTAACCGGAATTCAAGTTCCTAATTCGCTTCTAATACTTACACCTAGCCTTGACGATAAAGATTTATTAATAACCGGAAGTAAGAGATTGGATGATGAGTTTTTAAATAATTTTGAGATTGTAAAAAAGACTGACTTGCCTAACACAATATTTAAACTTTCAAGAGATTATAATATAATTGCCACTTCATTTTTGGGAATAGAGATTTTATCTGAATGGAACATAAATTTAGATATTTTCGATGAAATTGTTAAGGCTGATTTTGCTTTAGGTGAAATGAGAATGATAAAGGAAAATCAAGAGATAAGAGATCTGAAAAAAGCAATTAATATTACTTCTGATGCTTTAAATGAGGTATTTAAATATACTAAACCCGGATTAACAGAAAAGGCATTAAGATCAGTAATAAGATATAAATTTGAATCGAATGATGCGAAAGAAGTATTTATACAGGTTGCCAGTGGACCAAATTGTACTAGTATACATTTTGGAGCTACCGAGCGCATATTAAATGAAAATGATTTAATTGTATTTGACGTTGGGGTCTATTACAATAATTATACTTCAGATATTAGCAGAACTATTCCCGTTAATGGCAAATTTTCTCCTTCGCAAGCTGATATTTATAAAATAGTACTTGAGGCCCAGAAAAAAGGAATTGAGCTTACTAGGCAAGGGAATAATTACATCGATGTACAAAATGCAATTACAGAAGTTTTAAATGATGGATTATATAATTTGAAACTCATTACTGATAAAAATTCGGAATGGCAGAAAAAATTATATATAATGCATGGTTGGGGCCATTTTATTGGACTAGACGTGCACGATGTATCTAAATATGCTCTAAAAAAGAAAGATAAAACTTATAAAGAAGGCATGGTAATTACTGTTGAGCCCGGATTATATTTCCCAGAAGATTATTTATATTCAATACCTCACAAAATAAAAGATTTGGTTACTGAAGAAGAATTTAAGCAATACAGAAAGACTGTTTTGCCGATTTATAAAAAATATGAAAACTCTGGAGTACGAATTGAAGATGATGTATTAATTACATTTGATGGAAATATTGTTCTCTCGAAAGGAGTACCAAAAGAGATTAATCATATTGAAAAAATGATGGAAGAAGGGAGTTTTTTCAACAATGAAACTAAGGATTGAGATATTAAACTCAGTTCGATGTAATATTTTTATATGCAATTGATTATGGGCACATTATATCATTAGGCTTATAAGAATTTAGTATCAAGACACAAGAATCAAGAAAAAACGTACATAGTGTCTTGATTCTTGATATTTACATCTTGATACCCAAATGTCATTTTTTGTAATTAATTATAAGTTAACACGTAATTTATTTTCTTATATCGAACCCATGTTATTAAACTTCAATTGGCAATTATTTATTCAAATTTCTAATTTTATGATTAATTGCGTCTAACCATTTATATAATTCTTTTGCTTCATCAGATTTATTTTCGATTTGCACATCTCCAGTCTGTTTTAATAAAACAGATTCATATTTATTAGTCACAGAATTCAATATATATGCCGTGTAAAAATTAGCTCCAGCATCAAACATTTCTTGTTTAGGTTCTGAAATTTCTCCTTTTGATGCTTTTTCAATCAATGCTGTATTTGAATATAATTCAATTTTATCTATAGTAAAACAAACCGAATCAATCTGCAATATCAAAGATTCTAAATATGATATATTAATTAAACCCAAAGAATCGTATTGATGCCAATTCTTAGGTAGATCATAACAATATACGTTTCCTGTGGAATCGATTATCCAGCCTTTGTGCTGATAACCCCAGGCGTAATTAACGAATTCGTATTGAAAAAGGATTTTTTGATTCATCACATCATAATTAATATTATTACTTTTTTCTTTGCCGGTTGAACATAATGTTAAAAAAAACAAAATTCCGGTTAATATCTTGAATAAATTCATTTAGTGTATGTCGTTTTATTTATTTTTAATCTTCACATATATATGTTTTATGTTTGCTTTTCCTGAATCTCTTTCATCAACAACAAAATGTTTTTTTAATGATTTTATTAATGGCGTTAATTTTGGGAAACCGTAATTTCGCGGATCAAAATCTGGTTTCTTTTTAATAACCAATGAGCCAACTTCGGCTAGGAAAGCCCAACCGTTATCATCAGCTATATCTTCAATCGAATATTTTAATAATTGGATGAATTTAACATCAATCGAATCAAATTTTTCTGTTTGCGCAGGAGCTTGTGTGGTTGTAGTTTTTAATGTTTTTATGCCACCAATAATTTCGATATAAATGAACTTATCGCAGGCAACAATAAAAGGATTGGGTGTCTTCTTTTCGCCAATACCGATAACCAACATACCCGATTCTCTTAATCGGATAGCCAGTCGTGTAAAATCGCTATCGCTTGAAACCAGACAAAATCCATCTACTTTTTCGCTATGCAAAATATCCATAGCATCAATAATCATTGCTGAATCGGTAGCATTTTTGCCTGTGGTATAACTATATTGTTGAATAGGAGTTATAGCATGTTCAAGTAACGCAGGTTTCCAACCAGAAACAGTTGGTTTTGTCCAATCTCCATATATTCGTTTAATAGCAGGAACGCCTAGTTTTGCAATCTCATCAAGCATTCCTTTTATATTTGAATACGGGATATTATCAGCATCAATAAGTACTGCTAATTTTAAATCGTTTTTTTCTCTCATAGTGCATGCTTTTTTTCTCCTTACGAGTTAATAAAGGTAACAATTGTATGGATATGATACAAATTATATAAAATGTGAACATAGGCTGTTTGTCCTTATAATTTTAAGTAGTAGAAATGTACGTTATATGTGAAATGCTTTGTATTATCAAACCGCCCAGCTGCACAAACCGCCTAGCCGCTCAAAGAGGCTGGGCGGGTTACATACTTGGTCTTGTCTTTATTTTCTGCAAGTCACATAATATCCTTTATTGTCAAATTCGTATCCAATTTCATTAAATTCAGAAAGTTTTAATTTCTCAAGAACTTGATCAATAGTGTATTTAGTAAAAAGATCTTCTTTCATAAATCCTTGTCTGGTAAGATCATCGGGATGATCCATATAAAAACAGAAAAGTCCTTTTTCTTTTAATCCTGTTCGAATCTTGGAAAAAGGAATCTCCAGCTTATCCCAAAAATAGATAACATTCAAACAGAATATTTTATCATATACATTAGGATTTAATTCATATTCAAGAAAGTTGCCATGATATAATTTGACTTTTCCATTGCTAATATGTTTTGTATTTCGTTTCGAAGCTTCTTTGTTCATTAATACGGAAAAGTCAATTCCCGAAATCAAGCAATCGCGCTCGGATAATATTTTTTCTATTCCCAAACCATGCCCATATCCAATTTCAAATAAATTCTCATTGTCTTTAATATCCATTTTCTTAATGATTTTATCATACTGATTACCATTACCTCTTTGCATTAGTTTTGAAATAATTCTTCCGAGAAATCCGGCAGGATGGCGAAATTGTTTTTCTATTGCTCGCAACATTTTTTGGTTTCTTTTTTTAACGTGGTGTTGTTGGGAAATAATACCGAGAAGGTTTATTTTCTTTTATTTCCCCACTCGCTAACGGCACTTTTATAATTATCGGTATATCCATGGTGTGCTGTGAATATATATTCAGCTTCTGATATTTTTGTGATATTTTCAATCGATTTAATTGCAGTTTCGGTATCCATATTAAAAAACTCGTTAAACTTATCAACCCTGCCGTCTTTAAGACTTAATGCATCTCCCGTAAATAAGTATTTATTATTAACCAAAAAACTCATTGATCCGAGTGTATGTCCAGGATTTAAGATACCTTTTACATTGATGTTTCCAATGCTAAAAATCTGCTGATCACCTATTAATGCGTATTCCTCAGCATCAATACTATTTCCGAAAAATAAGGAACGTGATTCCTCGCCGTTTATTAATTGCTCTTCTTGCGCCGAAAGATAGACTTTCGCATTTTTAAACAAAGATATTGCAGCCACATGATCTCCATCGGTATGTGTTAGTAGCACTGTACTTACCATATCGGGATTAATATTAAGTTTTGTTAGTTCTTCTGAAATAACCTCCATGTTATTTCCCGCATCAATAGCAATATAATTCAGACTATCTTTTATTAAATACAAATTTGCAAATGAATCTTTTACGGAAAATATGTTTTCAACTATTTCGCCTGTTTCTGCCGGAGTCATTGTTTTAATTTCTGATTGTGCTTTATAACCGTATCCTATAACGAATAGCACTATTAATAAGATTATGACGCCAATGGCTAGTAAAATTCTTTTAATAGTTTTTTTCATTATATGCTTTTTTAATGTTTATTAAAAATTAAGTTAAATGCATAAAAAGCTAACTCAACATTCGGGAAATCTGTTCTTCAATTATAGCCTTGAACTCATCGCAGCATGCAGTAGTTTCAATAAAATATGTGTTTGGAGAATTAAAGACTAATTCAAAGTCAATGCTTTTATCGTGTTCTTTGCATTTTATTTCGGAAATATTCGCTGAAATAATCGAAGTATATGTGTCCGCTATTGCCGGTTTTGGCCGTCCATCGGGGTTTTGAAATACAATTTTATTCATTGGTTTAAGATTATGCATCGAATTTATGCATTTATTCAAGCATAAGCAATTTTTTATTTTAATTCAGATATTTAGATTACAATTATTTATATCTTTTTTGCTACAATAAAATAGTTCATTGGAGTATGAAATAAGGTTTCAGTTTCAATAATTTGAAAATTTCCTTTAGTTATTACATTTTCTAATTTAGGAATCTTAAATAAGTTCATATATTGAGCAATTCCTATTTTATTTAAGATTGATATAAGAATATTCAAAAATGTATGCTTCTCACCCAAGCATGCAGTTGTCGAAATAATTAAACCTCCCGGTTTCAATAGTTCGTTTATCCTTTGCATAAGTTTATGCGTGTCTTTTACTATGTGCAGAATATTAAAGGCTAGGATCACATCAAATGATTCTTTCTTATATTTTTCATCAAATATTGTTGATTGAACAAAATCGATATTCTTAATTTTGATTTTATCGGCTTTTCTTTTTGCCGCTTCGATCATTTTTGACGATATATCAATAGCATAAATATGTTTTACATTTGTTGCAATTTCATTGGCTATTAATCCTGTTCCGCATGCATAATCTAAAACAATATCGTTAGTATTGAGATGTTTTTTAGTTTTTGCAATGGACTTAATGTATAGCTGTGTATATTTCTTAACTCGCTTATCAAAATTATTTGATAAGCTGTCCCAGAACTTTTCTGCGTTCATTTTATTGTTATTTGTAATGACATTACAACTAAGTTTAGCGACACTAAAGTATATGATTTTAAAATGATGTACAAAAAACAGTGCGAAGTTTTCCTTGACACAATAGCAATGAAGTATTACAATGAAAAAAGGCACAAGCGAGACGCTTGCGCCATAGGATGGACTTTAATTAAGAGCAATCCAGCTGTTAAGTGATTCTTGCCACCATTGTAATGATTCACTTACATCTTGCAAGCCATCTGCAGCAATAGCAATTGTATTTCTTAAATCGTTTGTAAGATTTTTTAAATGCTCTTCGTCCCAGTATTTAGCTTTAGATGATTGTTTTAAAAACTCATCAATCCATAACGGGACAACTCTAAGATGTACATTGGATAAGTCTTGCAGCAAGTATTTGCCATCAATAGCCGAAACCAGTGAGAGCGGTCTTTTGTATGAAATAATATATGGTCCTGTCAATAATTCCTGGTCTATTTTATTTAAAAAGAATTTGGCTCTGGCATAGTCATAGTTTTTAAGAATCCATTCACTTTTTTGTTTTATATCTAATTGTTTTATCGAATCGCTAAGTTCAAAATTTATTGGCATATAACAGATATTAAGGCTATCTCTTCCAATATATTCTTCATGATCTTCGATTTTCTCCATAGAATTTAAATAAGACTCAATGAATATAATATATCTTTCCTTTTGATGACTTTCAGGTCTTTTAGAAAATAAAAAATAACTATATAATCCGTAATTGGTTTGTTCATTAAACGAGTGTGCAAGATATGCGCGACCTGCTTGGTAACGTGGCATGGAACACCTGTTAAAAGCAATGGTGACAATTTTTAAAAGTAAAACTACATTAACTTTTTTCATTTTTCTTTCTAATTTTTTTAATAATATAATTGAATGTAAACACAATGAGTAAAACAGCTCCCACAACAAAAATGGTTTCATTTCTAGTTAGGGGAATAGTTTTTATATAAAAATAGACCCAAATAATTATTGATAGGATTATGACTATTACAATTTCAAGTTTGATTTTTTTTATTGGATTGGGGTTTGATTATTTATTATAAATATTTAGACATAAAAATTGCTAGATTAACTGCATTCCCATTTCTTATATGTAATCCTCCTATGCTGAAATACTTGCAATGAGTACTGGCCATAGGAATCTCAGTTACATTATACTGTTTAGGCAAGTTTCTTTGTCCTTTTACGCCAACTACAAAATCATGCTCGTTGCCTAACATTAATTTTATAATTCCATCTGCAATTTGCATCCAAAATCGGGTTCCTTTTTTGTTAATGAGTATTTTTTGCCAATCGTTAATCACGGCAGTATATTTAGATTCTTTGTTTGCTAATTTTGCATTTGTTACTTTTTTAAGCTCTTTACTATTAAAAGTCATTTGCTGCGCACCAGGTTGTTCAAGAAAATACTCTGCAGAAAATTGTAAAAGTGCTAGAACATATGATGAAGGTCGTCCAGAAAGCACTTTTTTAAGAATCCCTAAGCCAGTTGCGATCTTTTCACCAACATCAAAATAGCCTACACCATTTGCTGGTGAGAACATTAAACATTTATCAACGATAAAAGGGATAGTTTTATTGGCTCCAATAGCTTGTGCTAAAATGCAGCCTCTGCTTGCTGCTAACAAGCTCACACTTTTTTTAAATTTAACTTCCCTTAATAGCTTTTTGAATGCTTTTAGATTATCAAATACATCAGCGCTTATTGTTGGGTGATTAAAAGCAATTACTTGCTTGTACTGATTTATAGATAAAAAATCTTCTAGCTCAGAAGAATTGTTACGTAATTTAATAAGAGATTCAAAAGTGTTTAGGGTATTTGAGAATGTACCATGAATCAATAATAAGGTTTTCTTATTTTCATCAATTTTATGTTCATTGTCTACTTTAAAGAAAGCACCATACATATCAAACCGGTTTTTGTTTGAAGATGCAACGGAACTACTTTTTACAGTATTATCATATATTAGTAGTTCGTTTTTGTTTTTTCCAAACAAAGAATATGTTGCGCTTGCACCACTTGTTGAAGCAAGTAGCTTAATATTTTCTTTGCTAAAAAAGTCATTTAAAATTTCTCCTGGAGTACCAGAGATTCTTTCAAATGTTATTATTTTAAGAATGAAAGAAGTGGTTCTAAGTTCTTCTGTCCATTCTATTTGATTATTTTTTGTGATATTATATTTGTAAGGCGGCAAAACTTTAAAATAGTAAGTTAGCCGGTCTCTTTTTGTAGTATAATTATCATCTGTTTTTTGACATTGAATAAATTGTTCGTAAACTGATTCATCATTTAGTTGCTGAAAATTTTCCTTAAGTTGATGATAATGAAATACTATTACTCCTTCCTCATCTTTTACAAATAAATCTAACCTTAACTCCGGGATATCGTCATAGGTTTTTATTTTGGCCCAGTCAATATTAAAATTTGTATTTTCAAAGTTGATAAATCGCTCAACAACATCATTGGAAATTTCTTTTATTGAGCTATTAAAACTATCAATTTCTTCAATAATTTGGGTAGTTATAATGTCTCTTTTATTTTCATTTGTATTTCCTGTTTTTGAATTAATTACTTCAAGATTAAATGCTTGATCGTTTTTCCATCCAAGTGTTCCCCATACACCAGGCAGTTTGCCTCTTTGCTGTTTTCGTACAATCTTTTTTTGTTTTTTTGTTTTTGTGTACTTATTAATTAATGTATAGTCACCTAAAATTAGAAAACGTTTGTCGAATTGATTATTTTTGTCATTCATCATTCATAAGTTTTTGTTGAAAAAGATAAACAAACCGGTGTAGTATAAGGGCTACACCGAATGTAATATTTTTATATTACAGTTTAATCTTCATAATCAAAGACCCATTCACCAATTTCAATGGCTTTGTCTATTATATCATCAGTTTTATCGTTAACAGCAATTTTCAGAATTTCTAGAATGAATTCAACTTTTTCCCAAATCTTTGTTAATTTTTCCAGAAATTCTAGAACTTCAAGATCATCAGAAGATTTCTTTTTGTACATATTTTCACCAACCAAAACTATTTTCTGAGCAGATGTGTCGAATTTCTCTCCTGTAATCCTTAGAATTATTAAGATTTCAATTAAAGCTTTCATTAAAGGCCAAACTTCATTGAACTTTTCTTTATAAGGCATAGATTTTTCAAGATCTATTTTCGAAGCAGATTCAATAGCCGCAACAATTTTTTTAAAGGCTTTTCGTCTTGGTTCTTTTTGGCTTTGTCTGTCTTTTCTACGTGCAATTCTTCTTTCTTTATTCATAATCACTAGCATCCGAAAGTTTTTGAATAATTAGTGAAAACATAGCTGTATCCCAGTGTTTTCATGTTAAAACAAAGATTATCCAGAAAATAAGTTTTTCTCAAAAATTATTTTTTCTTG
>JAQIBH010000172.1 GCA_027859205.1 Bacteroidales bacterium
GATACTTGGGGCTTGATACTTGATACTTTTTAACATGAAATCAGCAAGCGTCTGGCAAATAGAAGTTTAAGCAAATGTATTACGTCGAACTCAGGTTAATAATTAAAATTTAAATAAAATGAAACGATTACTATTATTATTTATAAGCAATTTGGTACTAATTAGCTTATTATTTGCACAGGGAACGGTACAAGAAAAAACAGAAGTTCCGGAATCAATTAGTGAAAGTATATTTGATGATGAAAGCCAAAACAAATTACACTTTGGTGGTTACGGACAGATAGATTTTAACCAGCCAATTGATAAAGATTTTCGTCAGAATGGTACTCTGGATGTGCACAGATTGGTAATTTTTGCAGGTTACGAATTTAACTCAAGAACAAAGTTCATAACAGAAATAGAGTTTGAGCATGTTTCTGAGGTTTACGTTGAGCAGGCATATTTAAATTATAAACTTTTTGATAATATGTCGGTAAAAGGTGGTTTGATTTTAATTCCAATGGGAATTATTAATGAATACCATGAGCCACCTTCATTCAATGGAGTTGAGCGCCCAAATGTTGATAAAAACATTGTTCCAACAACATGGAGAGAAGTTGGTTTAGGAATCGATGGGCGATTAAACTCAGCATCCTTGCGATACCAATTGTACGTGGTTAATGGCTTCAATGGATACGATGGTGCCGGTAAATTTACAGGTTCAAATGGATATAGAAGTGGTCGCCAAAAAGGTGCAGAATCTTATATTAGCTCCCCAAATGTATCAGCAAAGTTTGACTATTATGGAATTAGTGGGTTGAAAATAGGATTATCTGGTTATTTCGGAAAATCACAATCTACCTTATATGATGGTTTAGATAAAAATGATGATTTAGCAATTGCAACAGCAGATTCTTCTGTTATAGGAATTAGCATGATAGGCTTAGATTATCGTTATTCAATAGCAGGGTTTCAAACTCGCGGTCAATTGATTTATAGCAAGTCTTCAAATGTGGATCAGTACAATATGTTTACAGGACAGGACGTAGGAGAATCTATGTTAGGATATTATGCTGAACTTGGATACGATATTTTTCATAATAATAGCTCTGTACAAAATGAGTTAACACCATTTTTTCGTTACGAAAAATATAACACACATCAGTCTGTCGTTAATGGTATGATTAATAATGATGCGTATGATATTACCGAATTGGTTTTTGGGTTCGCCTTTAAAATGGATCGCGGAGCAGCTTTCAAGGCTGATTATCGAATGTATAAAGGAGCCGACGAGAGTAAGTTTAATTCGATGATTAATCTTGGAATAGGTGTTTGGTTTTAAATGTAAAAAAATAAAGTATTGAAATCCTTCTACATTCTTTGTTGGATATTCGACATTTGCAGATTATAAATATTAAAATTTAAAGATGAAACATTTTCTAATTATAATAATAGTTTTAAGTTCATTTAATTTGATGGCTCAGCCACCTGATGTATCAAAGAAATTTGATAAAGAACTTTCAAAACATTTTGAGTCTGAAAGTATACGTACAACAGAAATCAATGAACTTGCAGGACTAAATGATTTGTTTTTAAATGTATATGACGCAGGTAAAAAATT
Organism: Bacteroidales bacterium; assembly: GCA_027859205.1. Taxonomy (GTDB): domain Bacteria; phylum Bacteroidota; class Bacteroidia; order Bacteroidales; family UBA12077; genus UBA12077. The sequence continues at coordinate 1,601 of JAQIBH010000172.1, forward strand.
AGGTCTTGTTGTTTTATCATCAGCAAAAGGTCGTTACGAGAAGTTTGATTTCATGATTATTTATAATCTAAATCACGAAGTAGAATTAATAAAGATTTTGGTTTATAGATCAGAATATGGATCTGAAATTATGGCCAAACGATGGTTAAAGCAGTTTTATGCAAAACAAACCGATAGCTTTAATTATGGCAGCGATATCCAAGCGATTTCGGGAGCAACATTTTCTGCTGTCTCATTAACTAAAAATGTAAATAGAATAAATAAAATTGTTAGGGAGTATATTAGTATTGAACAATAAGTACAGTTTCAAGTAAAAAACTTGTGTCTTGATACTTTGTACTTGAGTCTTATTTTTCAAGTTCTTCGTTTAATTTATGTTCAACAGAAAGCAATAAATGAATATCTGTTTCGCCCAAAATCATTAATCGTTCCATTATTCGATTATAAATTGAGGAATCTTTTTTAAATTCAATATCACTTAAAATATTTTCTGTTTTGGTTTTTAAAATATTTAATTCAGCCTGATCAGTTTTCTGGTCAGGTTTTTTTTCATCAATTTCAAGCATTGATAAAGTATACGCATAAATCATTACCGATTGGGCAAGATTCAACGACGGATAAGTAGTTTTCATCGGAACGCTTGTAACAATATCGCAGAGTTTTAACTCATCATTTGTTAATCCGCTTGCCTCACGACCAAAAACAATTGCTAAATTTTTAATTGTATTAGCTTTATCCTTAATTAGTTCATTTATTTTATTAGCAGGATAATAATCTTCATTTACTCTTCGTTTTTTAGCCGATGTCCCAATAATCCAGTCTATATCAATAGTTGCATCTTTTAAGGATTTAAAAACCTGTGCATTTTCCAAGATTTCATTTGATGCATGTGCCAGCCAACTTGCTTTTTCGTCTAAATGAGCTTTAGTATTTACTAATCGTAATGAAGTAAACCCCATAGTTTTTATAGCACGCGCAGCAGCTCCAACATTTTCTGGCACTGCTGGTTCAACTAGAATAAAATGAATTTGCATAATTCTTTCTATTGCTGTCATTCCGGAAGTAGCGAAGCGGATATCCGGAATCTCTTTAGTGAGATTTCCGCTTTCGCGGGAATGACAAGTTTTTATTAGTCCTTCAAGTTCAGTTGATAATTAATAGCTTCGTTAATGAAAGCATTAAAAGGATACAATGCCTTAAAAGTATCACTTATTTCATTAACAAATTTATCAGATGTAACTAAATCATCCTTAATATATTTTATTACTGTATAATGTTTATGTCTAAGCAAATCAATATCCTCAAAATCTTTTGGGATTCCTTTTGGTGCAGTTTTTAATTTATCTTCACCTGTAATTTCTTTAAAATGCTTTTTGAAATTTTTATCATTAATGATTTTCTTAAAATCATCGGTATTTTCATAAATCTCGGTTCGTACTGCTTTTAATTTATCGGGTGGTGGCATATAAACTCCTCCTGCCAAAAAACAATTTTCCGGTTCTATATGAATATAATATCCGGCATAACCTGCATTTTTCCCTCCAGGAACAATAAATCCACCGAAATTTGTTTTATAAGGCGATTTATCTTTTGAAAACCGCACGTCGCGATTAATTCTGAAAATACATTTTTTAGGTTCAATATTTTTCACGGAATTATCAAACTGTGCTATTTCAGCTATGGCATGAGCGATAAATTGTTCAAATTCCATTTTTAGGATCTGGTAATCTGGTTTATTCTCATGAAACCATTCTTTGTAATTATTTTCCTTTAAATCGGACAAAAACTGAAATATATTTTTACTTAACATAACGTGTTGTTTTATAGGATATAAATTGCTAATATTAATTTAGTGTTTGCTATTGTAGTAACAATATACAAATTTTGGATAAATATCAACAAACAAACCCCAAAGTCCAAATAAATTTCAAAAATCAAAAATCAAATTTCAAAACTTCAAAATCTATTGTTTGGTTTGTAATTTGAATATTATTTGTTTTTTGATAATTGTTATTTGGAATTTCTATTTATAAATGGTATTCCTTTATCTTTACAATCAATTACACAAAAAGTTTTAAATAAAGGAAATGAAACAAGAATTGTTAAACAGATTTTTAAGATACGTTCAGATAGATACTCAATCGGATGAAAATTCAAAAACTTATCCAAGTACTTCAAAGCAATTTGATTTAGCTAATTTACTTGTTAAGGAATTAAGAGAAATTGGGATGGAAGATGTAGAAGTTGACAAGCATGGATACGTTATAGCCACATTACAATCAAATGTAGACAAAGAGATTCCGGTAATTGGATTCCTGGCTCATATGGATACTGCACCTGACATGAGTGGTACTAAGGTGCGACCGCAGGTTTTTGAAAATTATACTGGTGAGGATATTATCATTAATAAAGAGTTAAGTATTAGTTTAACAGTAAAAGAGTTTCATGAGCTTAACAATTATATAGGACAAACAATTATAACAGCAAGTGGGAAAACACTTTTAGGTGCAGACGATAAAGCAGGAATTGCAGAAATTATAACTGCAATGGAATATTTAGTTAAGAATCCTGAAATAAAGCACGGAACAATTAAATTAGCTTTTACTCCCGATGAGGAAATAGGAAAAGGTGTTGATCATTTTAATGTTAAGAAATTTGGAGCTGATTATGCTTATACTGTGGATGGAGGGCCAGTAGGCGAACTGGAATATGAGAATTTTAATGCTGCAGGAATTTCAATTAAGATTCAAGGAAGGAATATTCATCCTGGTTATGCAAAGGGCAGAATGATAAACGCAATTCTTGTGGCATCAGAATTAAATGACATGTTACCAATTGAGCAGCGACCAGAATTGACTGAAAATCGCGAAGGCTTTTTCCATATTATTAGATTTATAGGAACTGTGGAGACAGCAGAAATTCACTATCTTATTAGAGATCACGACATCGTAAAATTTGAGCAAAAAAAGAACTTAATAAAAGATGTAATAAGTTTGACGAATAAAAAATATAATCAGGAAGTTGCAAAATATCAATTGGAAGATCAGTATTTCAATATGCGCGAAAAAATTGAACCTGTTTTTCATATTGTAGAAAAAGCTAAACAAGCAATGATTGACGTGGGAATAACACCTGACATTAAACCAATTCGCGGAGGTACAGATGGTGCACGGCTTTCTTATATGGGTTTACCATGCCCCAACATTTTTACCGGAGGTCATAATTATCATGGAAAGCATGAATTTATTCCGTTAGAATCGATGGAGAAAGCCGTACAGGTTATTCTCCGAATTATTGACATTTCAGTAAAAAAGTAAAAAGTTTCGTTAAAAAAAGATCTAGTAGAATTTCACTTACAATTGTTAACAAAAGAGGCTGTCATTTTTGACAGCCTCTTTTGTTAATAGTTATTTAAATCTTATTATTGAACTAATTCATAGTCATGAATTTCTGTGTCTGCCCACTTGGTTCCAGGCATAGCATCATATGACATACCATTTACACCAAACTTTACTGTTTTTGCATCATATCCTAAAACTCTTAAATAAGCAGCTACGTGAGCTGATGTTTGTCCTGTATAACAATAAACTGCAATTGTTTTGTCAGTAGGAAGGGTCTTAAGGAAAGTATTAGAAGTTAAAGATGCTGCCGGTGTATATTGAATTGCTCCTGGGATATGATTCCAGCTGTAATCCGCTTCGCTCCAGTAATTAACAATATAATAATTGTCTAGACTTTCAAAAACAGCACTACTTTGAACAGCTGCTTCTCCAAAACCTTCAGCAAAAATAGCTTCAACCCTTGCTCTTAATATATCTTCAGCATCAGTTTCACCTGTGTTTAGTTTTGGGAAGTTTCCAACTTCTGCTTTTGCAGTAGATTCAGTAACTAAAGCAGTAGCATATGCATTACTAATATTACCTGGCCATGATGCGGAAGTTGCTTCATTCCAACTACACATTGCCCATTTTAAGTCTTTAACATTATTATAACCCATTGTATGTAATAGACCACTTACCCAACCAGCAGTTTGACCACTATAGCAAACAAGAACAACAGTTTCTTTATCCTGTAGATTGTTGGTTTCATAATATGCAAGAACCTCTCCAGATGCTACATTTACAGCTCCTTCAATATGACCAGCATCATAATCTGCAGCAGATCTGATATCAATAATGTATTGATCAGCACTGGTTATAATTGCAGTGTTTACATCTGTTGATTTTATCATTTGAGGGAAAGTATTAACTACAGTTCCTCCAGTAGTTTCAAGATATTCAACTAGTACTTCGGCTTCAATTACTGAAGTAACTTCATCTTCACTACATGCAAAGAATAAAAAAGCAAACGCGATGCTTAGCATCAAAATTTTCGAGTTTTTCATAGTAATAATTTTAATTTTTATAAAATATATTTATTGATTAATTAATTCTAATTTGTCCATGAATCAGGTAATTTTCCATCAACAGTGATTCCTGAGGTGGCACTAATTTCCCAGTCAAGTAAATCTTCCTGGAATAGGTATAATTCATTGTTAATTAATACTTCGCCCTCTTTTCTTATATGGCAATTTGAGTAACAATCAGCTCCATCATCAACTAGAGTTCTGCTTGTATGTTTTAAAATATTGTGGGGTGTTGTATAATTATATGTTGGAAAAACATCAAAGTTACTATAAGTTTCACCATATTCTATCCAATTATCAGGAGCCGCTAATGTTCTTCTAACTAAAACAAATTCAAAACCACTTTTTATATCAGGTATTGGATTTGATGCAATTTTAAATCCTAAATATGCCGGAACACGAGCTCCTTCTCCATGTATATGACAACTTCCACAATTGTTGTAATCTTGCGAGTGACAAACCTGACAATTGAAATCGTCATAATGCACAGAATGGTAATTGTTTGCAGTAGATATATCAGGATGACAGTTTTCACATGTAGGTAATTCAGTATAAGCATATCTTTGATCAACTGGATTTCCGTCGCCGTGTAATTCAGCTCCACTATGACAATTCATACAAGTATATGAATTATTTGTTAAATGTACATCAGGTACAGTTCCTATTGCTTCACCAAAGTAAGCATGACCACCACGAGAAACATGGCAAGCTGTACATACTTTTCTCATATCAGGTTCTTTATTAAAAGCATGTCCATTTGAAAGACCACCACCAGCAATAGCCGGTCTAACAATATGGCAATTTCCACAAGTTCCATGGCAGGTTGCACAATTTGTTGTATAACCTTCGATTTGATGTGCAGGCAATTGATCAAAGTCTTCTGCTCCACTTAAACCGCTTCTCATTGTAACTTTCCTTTTTTGTCCGGTTCCATTATGAATACTTGTAATAAAATTGTCGGCAATTTCAGAATGACAGGTACCGCATTTTTCTTCATAATACATTGAAGGATGAGAAATAAAATCACCAGAATGTGCTACATTCTTATCCGATGTATTATCCGATCCATTGTGGCAAGCAATACAGCCCATAGCGTAGTGTCCTGAGTTTTTAAAATCGATATAGCCTTCACCACCCAAATAAACTCTATCGTATGGTTCATAATGAGGAGCTTCACCACCGCAACCTCCGGCTGGAGCTACCGTGTCAGGTGAATATACCTCTTGCAAATGAGCGTAGTTAATATGACATCCCTCACATGACGCTACTGTCATTACTTTTTCATATGTTTCAACGGTTTTGTTGCTGCAACTATAGTTTAGACTAACTAAAATTGCTATAAAAAACAAAAACATTTGCCTATTAAAACTTTCTTTCATGATATTTATTTTAGAGTATAAAAAAGACTTATTTATTTATACGCAAAGATTAGTGTTTCCCTTTTACCAGCAAAGTTTGTGGTACAGCCATGCACTTTAAAAAAATATGATGTTATACATTATTAAGTATGATTTAAATCAGTTTTAATATTGATTTATGTATATTTGCAGTCAATTTTATAATATGAATTATGGCGAAGGAAATACAATATTCGGGTTGCACAATTAGTGAAGATCCCTGTATATGTTTTGAGCAGTTGAGTAAAAAAGAACAGAAATTTTTAGATGAAAATACTGTTAAGATAAAGTACAAAAAGGGAGAAATTATTTGCAAACAAGGGAGTTATGCATCTCATATAATGTCTGTAGAAAGCGGCTTGGTTAAAGTTTATATCGACGATGGAATTAATTCTTTAGTTTTAAAAATGATTCCAGAAGGAAGTTTGCTTGGATTATCATCGGTTAATGAGGAATATACTACATTTCAGTATTCAGCGACATCTTATATAGATACAGTTGTAAATCAAATAAATATTGTTGCTTTTAGAAAATTATTAAATAAGAATCCTGGATTTGCAAAAAGCGTTATTGATATTCTAAATGCAAAAAGTGTTCAAATTAATAGTCGGTTTTTTTGTCTTACACATAAACAATCGTATGGAAGATTAGCTGATATTATTTTGTGTTTGGCAGACAGAGTTTTTAAAAAGAGAGAATTTGACTTACCATTATCACGCAAAGATTTAGCAGAATTATCAACAATGAGCGCTGAAACTGTTATAAGAATGTTAAAAAAGTTCAAAGAAGATGATTTAATCGTAATGGATGGGAAGAAACTTAAAATAGTTGATTACGATCGCTTAAAAAGAATTAGTGAAACAGGTTAGTAGTTATTTTTATTTTGTTTATAAAAAAGAAACTACGTTTTCTTATAGATTTAAAAAGAAGAAACTGTCTCAAAAACAACAAAACTGTCATTCCCTTGAAAAAGGGAATCTCATATTTAAACTTATTCAAATATTAATAAGATCCCCAACCACCTGCCTGTCGGCAGACCATAGCCGTCAAGCTAAGAATAATATTTTAATTTTTATATGGCATTAAAACACAATTCCCCTTGGGGAATCTAAGTATTTTTTCCCATTTTTATAGTTTATTTTATGTTTAAAAGG
>JAQIBH010000022.1 GCA_027859205.1 Bacteroidales bacterium
CCAAAATCATTATACCTTGAGTTAATAGGAGCATCCATCTGAATTGGTTTATGCCATTCGCCATTTACCTTTTCGGAATAAAAAATATCTAATCGACCAATGCTTTCGTGCTCGTCTGAAGAAAAATATAATCTCCCTGTACTATGTATAAACGGATAATACTCATTTCCTGTAGTATTAATATTTGGCCCAAGATTTTGCGGAGCACCCCATACTCTATTTTCTAATTCACAAACATACAGGTCTGTTCCACCATATCCATCATCCATATCAGAAACGAAGTATAAGCTATTTCCATCTTCGCTTAAACTTGGATGTGCAACATTATACTCGAGATTATTATATTTAAACGGTGTAGGGTTACTCCACCCGCCTTTCCTTCTAGTAAATTTAGAATAATAAATTCCAAGTTTATTTTTTCGATTAATTGAATTCCCAATCTTTTTCTTTATATCATTATTTCTAGAAAAATATATTTCAGATCCTCTGTAATTAAATGTTGCAGGTCCTTCGTTAAAATGCGATCTGAACTCTTTTGAAAACAACTCTGCCTTTCCCCAAGAGTTTCGTCCAACGTCCTCTACTATAAAAAGATCCAACAAAGGTAAATTATCTTTTTCATCAGTATAATCAATAAAAATTGTATTTTTTCGGTTGGAGCAAAATACGATATCTCCTTTGTAATAAACAGGTGAATACTCATCGTATTCGTCTGAACTAAATGGCAAAATACTTATCGTATAGTCCTGTGCCTGTACTGGAATACTAATTATTCCAATAAGAAAACACATCCATATTTTTTGCATTTTTTTCATCTTAAAAATATCTCGGACTAACCGCTCTAATTTTATATTTAAACTCGTAACGTAAAACTATTTCCAAAGATCCTGAATGATGTCCTGCAAAATCACCAGTAGCAAAATCGTACGCAACACCAGCTCTTATTTGATTTGATACTTGATATTCTAACATTGCAACAATCTCATCATCAATTCTATACGATCCGCCAATCCATAATGCATCATAAAAAATAACATTTCCACCAACGTCTAATTGAAATGTATTATCTAAGCGATATCTAAATAAAAACGATGGTTTAACTTTTACAATCTCATTAATTTTAAGTAAATACCCTGCCGTTAATAAAAAATCGTAATTGTCTGGTGAAATAGACATATTCTTCTGCGAGTTTTTCAACTCGTGCGATAATAATTTAGGTACAGATAAACCAATAAAATATTTATCGCTATAATAATATACCCCTACACCAACATTTGGAAGTACCGCCGATTCATCGTCCAAAACTAAATCTGTTGTTAAGCCTTCCGGATCAGAGCTTATATCGGCATAATTGCCTTGAAATAAAGTTGCACCTGCTCTTAAACCCAAAGACAATTTCCCTTTTCCCAATTTAAAACGAAAAGCATAATTTCCATAAATATCAATATAATCGGTCACTCCAATTTCTTCGTGAAAAAGGAAAACTCCTACAGCATTTTTACCATCCTTTAAAGGTGCATGACTACTTAATGTTTGTGTAACCGGTGCACCTTCGAAACCCATCCATTGATTTCGGTAAAGTAAAGTATTACTAAAACATTCTCTACTGCCTGTATATGCCGGATTTATTGCTAAACCGTTAACCCAATACTGACTATAAACCGGTTCGTATGGCTGACCAATTTTTTGATCTGATTCCTGGCTTATTCCAATGAATGAACTAAAAGCTAAAAATATGATTAATGTATATTTATATCTAGTCATTAATATCGTTTAAGTACAATAAAACCCTTACTATACACAACTTTATTATTTAGTTTAATTTGCTTAAGTATATAGAAATAAGTATCCTCTGGTAATTCATTCTTGTCTTTATTTTTCCCATCAAAGCCCTCTATATTAGAATAGTTTTTAGAGTAATAAACCTCAGTACCCCATCGATTATAAATAGTCAGTTCGTTTATTTCTTCATCATCCAACCCATCAATAACCAGAAAATCATTTACACCATCATTATTAGGTGTAAATCCGTTTGGAATAAATACATAGTCCCTATATTCAATATCTAGTATAAATGTTGTATCTCGACAAGCTCCTTTTTTAACATTCCATTGTACTTCGAAGGTTTCCACTACATCAAACTCTGTCCAAGAAAAAGTTGCACTCATAGAAGCAGGGTTCACAAATATAGCATTATTGTCCGCCGTCCAAGATTCTACGATAACATCCTGGAAGTCATCGTTTTCATAATATCCTACAATTTCTACTTCTATGTTATCATAAATAATGCTATCAGTTCCTTGCTCATTTGATATAGTATCTGGTCTAATAATTTTTATATTACGAAGGTTTTCATACATAGAAATTTCAACTGTGGCGGAATCCTCACATTCCCAATTTGTTTCTTTCCACATATATTCATAAACATCTGCTGAATCAACTGTAATTGTTGACGTAGCTAAAGTTATATCTTCAAATTCTGTAATTCCAACTCCTGAAACTTGAGACCAAATACCTGTTCCTAAACTTGGTTCAGCATTTAATTGATAAGAAAGCATACAATTTTCATCGTTGATTCCGGGATTTGCTGTTGGAATACCATACACGATTATAGAAACTAAACCTGTCGTATCGGTTGCTTCACAAGCATTGTCATCAATAACAGAAACTAAGGAATAATTAAATTCTTTGCTTTCAATAATAGACTCAGGATTAAGAATCGGATTATAACCATTTACTGCTGATGAAGTAAAATCATCGTATCCATCGGTATAAGTTATTACAAACGGCAATAGACCACTACTTAAACTAAAATTGAGGGTGATTTCATCTCCACTACAAATGGTATCATCAACACTTGCAACTGAAGCAATGGGTAAGGCATTAATATCTACTTGAATAGTATCACTTATACTGGTACAACAGCCATTTACTCCAGAAGACACCAGTCTTCTAAAATATGTTTTTGTAGTTAAGGCTACTGATTGATAATCCTCATTATTTGCATTACTTGAAATATCACTCCAGATAATAGCATCAGGACTGTCCTGCCATTGATAATTATAATTAGGTTCATCACCATCGGCAGGCGTTGACCCATTAATTATTGGTGATGGGGTATTATAACATGTATAAATTAATAAAGATGTGTCGATAAAATCATTACTAATGGGAACTAACACATTTATTTTATGGTTATCGCTAATATCAGAGCAGTCATCGGACTGTACGGTTCTTCTATAATATGTAGTTTCTATTAGATTTGAAGGAGCAAAATAGTTTCTGGTTGAATCAGTAACAATACTCCAATTTGTAGCATCGGTGCTTTCTTCCCAAGAAACTGAATAAGTTCCGGCACC
>JAQIBH010000201.1 GCA_027859205.1 Bacteroidales bacterium
ATTTCAAAAATAACTCCAAATTGATCTTCTAACTTTTTTTGCTGATTTTCAAGGAGATCCTTAAACATACTCTGATGTTCAAGCGAAATCGTAAAATGGATTTTTACTTTATTATTTTTTGATTTTGCATAATGTATACCTTCAATTAAATGTTCCTCGAAAGCAGTTCTTACACTATTTTCATATTTATGAAATAACAGAGCACCTTTCGGCTTTTGGCCATAATTTAATCCTGTTTCAAATAATAGGAACTTTAAAATTTCTTTGTATCTACGCTGTTTCAGTAAATCATCAATTTCAAGATTATTTATTCTTAACAGCAATTCTAGATCACTGTAAAACGCAAATTTCCTGATGTTTAAAATAAATTTCTTTACATCTTCATCTTTAAGCTGATCAATACTTTCATAACTATCTTTTGCAATTTCATAAAATTCAAAAAGGAATTTAAACATTCGAGAAGCAGCACCGGAAGCTGGAACAAATTTTAAAGTATCAGGATTAAAATCTTCGAGTAGTTTTACGTAAGCAGATAATTCATCATCACTTAATTTTATAATTCCATCATTTATTGTTGCCGGTTTTAATATATTTAAATATGGAAAGCCAGTTACAAAATTAAGAATTTGATCATCTACATCTTTTGCAGTTAACCCTTTATTCTTAATTTGACGAATATCCTTTTCAGTAAGCATTTTTTTGATAATTTCAATCTTTAAACAAATCTACAATGATTTTCTGTTTTTCTAAAATTTCATTGTAAATTTTACATTAATCCTTCGAGAAGTCAAATAGTTTGGTACAGCATATCGCGAAGCATTGCCCGCCTGATTAGTTACAGTTTTAATCCACATATATGATATGGTATTATCTATATCAAGCAAATTAAAGATCTCTAAACTCAGCCACATTTCTTCAAACGAATTCAGCCATTTAGCTTTTTCAAAAGTTTTATCCTTACTAATTAAAACTTTAGTAAACCCAAGATCAACTCGTTTATAAGGTCTCATTCTAAAAATTTGATCGTACCTATCTTTTTCCGGTGATGAGAAAGGTAATCGACTACCGTAATGCAAACTAAGGTTCATTCTAAAGGAAGGATTCATTGGAAGATAATCCTGAAAATACAAACTAAAATTAACCAATTGATCTGTTGGCCGTGGATAATAACCTGGCTCAACTAGTTCGTTATCAGAATTATAATAAAAATCGCCATCGATATCTTCCTTTGTTTGCATTAAGGATAAACTTGCCCACGACTCAATTCCTTGAACAAATTCTCCGTTTATCTTGAAATCAACTCCATAAGCATAACCTTTAGCAATATTTTCAGCGGAATATTCAAGATGAACATTATCAATTTTATATGGGATCAAATCATTTAAAATTTTATAATAAAATTCGGTGGTTAATTTAAATGGGCGATTCCACGCTTGAAAAATATAATCATTACCTAAAACAAAATGTATTGATTTTTGTGATTTAATATCTGAATTAATATTACCCTCAGGATTTCTCATTTCCTTATAAAATGGTGGCTGATAATAAAATCCAGATGCAAACCTAAAAAGCATTTTTTTCGTCCAATCCGGTTGGAGTGACAAAGATAATCGTGGAGTAATAATAAACTCATCATTAAAATCCCAATAATTAGCACGTAAACCAAGATTTATATTAAAGTCTGCATTATTAGTGAATGTAATATTATAAGTATTTTGTACATATGCAGTTATTCTATTTGATTGAATATTATTTTTTGCTCTGGCAGTTTCATATAATTCTATGGATTCTCCATTATATGGCAATGAGAATCCTGCAGAATCAAGCATCTCCCACTGATTAATATAATCGTCGATTTGCTCGTAATTATATTTAGCACCCCAACGCAATTTATTATTGTGTGTATAGTATCCTCCTTTTAAAGATACTGAATATACAGTAGCAGTTAAATAATTTCTTGCATGATTTAAAAAAGTTCCAACTCCTATATTCATAATACTATCACCATATGTATCAGAGCCAATAGTGTTATCCAATTCGTTTAAATAATATTGGCCCTGGATATCATAAGTTTCTTCTTCAGTTGATTGAAATCCAGAAAACATTAACTTTAATGTTAATTTCTCATTGGGATTAAAATTAGTAGTAAAGGCACCCAGAAATGTTTTAAAACGATCCACTTCATTACCATCATAATATATAGTTAGATTTAACGCTTCGTCGATTGTCCCAAATGAAGTTTCTCTATTTTTGGGTACAAACTGATAACTATTCGAAGAATAATATCCTAAAATATCAAAATCAATTGATTTGTTTACTTTATATGTTAGATAAGTTTGAAAATCGTAAAAATTAGGATTATAATCACCTTTAGTTTCAAGCGAATTTAATACATATTGTGAAGTTTTATATCGAAATCCGGTGTTATAAGTAAACTTTCCATTTTTAGAAACATCCTCAAATTGAGCCTTCCCTCCTAGCAAGCTTAATGATATAGCACCTGAAAACTCCATTGGTTTATTATATCTAATATCTAATACCGACGACATTTTATCACCAAAACGAGATTCAAATCCTCCCGAAGAAAAACTTATTGATGAAACCATATCCGAGTTCAAGAAGCTTAAACCTTCCTGTTGACCTGAACGAATTAGTAATGGCCGATATATTTCAATATCATTTACGTAAACCAGATTCTCATCAAAATTTCCACCCCGTACCGAATATTGGGAGCTTAGCTCCGAATTAGATGAAACACCAGGCATAGTTTTAACAAGTGATTCAAGGTTTCCTGAAATATCTGGATTTAAATTAAGATGCTTAGCCTCAATCTTCATCATATTACTTTCAGGAGATAACTCTCCAATTACCGAAACTTCACCAATATCACTAACCGCAACGTCCAGAATTATATTATAATTAGCTATAGTATCCTTCCTTGAATTTACCGTAAAACTTTGAGATTTATATCCAATACAAGAAACATGAATTAAAACATTTTTTTCTGTGGGTATCTTTAATGTGTAAATACCATTTATTTCTGAAATAACACCTGTATTATTCGACATATTTCTGATGTGAGCCAATTCAACAGGATTACCCTCATTATCCTGAACTTTCCCTGACAATGATTTTACACTTTGAGCGCTAGAAAAAAATGCAGTAAATACGATTAATATAAATGTTGAAAAAAACTTCATCAATTGCTCTGTGTGTCTTATGCTATAAACAGCAAAAACAAGAATTTATTTTGCTATTTTTAAGAAAATCAAAACTAATTCATTTAGCTTAGATTAGAAAAAATTCATAACTTTATTTGTCTATAAACCTAAATCGTTAAACATCATGATTGAACAGATTGAAATTGTTTTGCCATCATTTAAACGTGGTTATCATATAATAACTGACTTAATTTTAAATGAAATAACCAATCTTCCCGAAAAAGGATTGGCTAATATTTTTATTAAACATACTTCAGCTGCACTAACTATTAATGAAAATGCGGATCCTTCTGTTACTGTTGATTTTGAGAATTTTATGAATCATTTAATCCCAGATGGAAACAAAATATTTACACACACAATGGAAGGTACTGATGATATGGCTGCACATATTAAATCATCAACTTTTGGACAATCGCTCACAATACCTATTACAAACCACCAACTAAATTTAGGTACCTGGCAAGGGATTTATTTATGCGAATTCAGGAATCGTGGCGGAAATAGGAAATTGGTTATTACCATAAACAGTTAACTCATAAATCATTATTGATTATATAAATTTATCATAAATATGTTTTATACTATAATTTATTTTTAGTCAGTATTTAAAATTTATATTACATTTGCTCAAGCAAAGAAATCGTAATGAAATTATTATATTATGGAAGTAAGTAAAATCGTTTATTATTACGTTATTGCCATTCAAGTAGGTTTCCTAAAACGCTTCGGAGGATTGTGATTCTTTATATCATAACTCAAAAAAATCTTATTTTTATTAGTTATTGAAATTTCATAACTTATAAACTTTTAATCAAATTTTATTTTTACAATTATAAAACCACAATAATATGCAAAAACTACTTTTATTAGGAGATGAAGCTATTGCCCAAGGTGCGTTAGATGGAGGAATTTCTGGAATATATGCATATCCAGGAACACCTTCTACAGAAATAACTGAATATGTTCAAGCTTCCAATTTTGCCAAAGAAAATAATATTCATAGTGATTGGTCGGTAAACGAGAAAACCGCAATGGAAGCAGGCCTGGGTATGTCTTATGCAGGTAAACGTGCAATGGTTTGCATGAAGCACGTTGGTTTGAATGTTGCTGCTGATGCTTTTATTAATTCATCAATTACCGGTGTAAATGGAGGATTAATTGTTGTTTCTGCTGATGATCCATCAATGCATTCATCACAAAACGAACAGGATTCAAGATTTTACGGCAATTTTGCAATGATTCCTATGTTAGAGCCTGTTAACCAGCAAGAAGCATACGAAATGGCTTATTATGGATATGAATTATCTGAAAAATATAAATTACCCGTTTTATTAAGAATAACAACAAGATTAGCTCACTCGCGTGCCGGTGTAGAAACATTAGAACAAAAACCACAAAACGATATTTCTTTACCTTCTAATTTAACACAGTTTGTATTATTACCATCAATAGCACGTAAACAATATAAAATATTATTAAGCAATCAGGCTTCAATTGAAGCTGCATCCGAAGAATCAATATTTAATAAATATATTGACGGTTCCGATAAAAAATTAGGTATTATAACTACAGGTATTGCTTATAACTATTTAATGGAGAATTTTCAAGATAAGGAATTAAAACATCCTGTATTAAAAATTGGACAATATCCAATTCCAAGAAAACAGGTAAATAAAATGCTAAAAGAGTGTGATAAAGTTCTTGTTATTGAAGAAGGATATCCAGTTGTTGAAGAAATGCTTAAAGGTTATCAAGAAGCTGGAACTCCTATTATTGGGCGATTAGATGGAACTTTACCACGAGATGGTGAATTAAATCCAAACTTAGTTGCTAATGCATTAGGTTTCGAAACAGTTTTGGATGGAACAATTCCCGAATTAGTAAAAAATCGTCCACCTTCAATGTGTGTTGGTTGTGGACATATAGATGCTTATAATGCATTAAATGAAGCATTGATTCCATATGGTGTAGGAAGAGTATTCTCAGATATTGGTTGTTATACTTTAGGTGCATTGCCACCATATAATGCTGTTAATTCATGTGTTGATATGGGTGCTTCAATAACAATGGCGAAAGGTGCTGCTGATGCAGGAATGATTGGTGTTGTTGCAGTTATTGGGGATTCTACATTTACACATTCAGGAATAACTGGTTTAATTGACTGTGTTTCGGAAAATACTCCTGTAACAATAATCATATCTGATAACTTTACTACTGGAATGACTGGAGGACAAGACTCAAAAGCACTTGGAAAAATAGAAGATATTTGCGAAGGTGTTGGAGTTCATCCAGATCATATAAGAGTTTTCAAGCCTTTAAAAAAGAACATGGAAGAAATGGTTCAGATTATGAAAGAAGAGCTAGAATACAATGGTGTTTCAGTAATTATTCCTCGAAGACAATGTGTGCAAACGATGAAAAACAAAAAGCTTGCTGAACAGCTTATTAATCTAAATTTGAAATAATCTAAGGTAGGAAAAACTAAAAATTTAAATTATGAAAACAGATATAATATTAGCTGGTGTAGGTGGTCAAGGAATTTTATCAATTGCTGCTACAATTGGCATGTCAGCTTTACATAACAATTTACATTTAAAACAAGCAGAAGTTCATGGAATGAGCCAGCGTGGTGGTGCTGTTCAATCAAACATGAGAATTTCAGATAAACCAATTTCATCAGATCTTATTCCAATGGGTGAAGCAGATATTATTCTTTCTGTCGAACCAATGGAATCTTTAAGATATTTACCTTATTTAAAAAAAGGTGGTTGGTTAGTAACGAACACAACTCCATTTATTAATATTAATAATTATCCAGAAATTGAAGAGGTATTAGCTGAAATTAAAAAACAAAAGAATCATATTTCTCTTGATGCTGATAGCATTGCCGCTGAAATAGGATCAAAAAGATCATCTAATATTGTAATGCTTGGTGCAGCCACTCCTTTCTTTGACATTTCTTTTGAAAGTTTCGAAGAAGGAATTCGCCAAATATTTGCTCGAAAAGGAGAAGATATTATTAATGTAAATATTCAAGCTTTAAGAGCTGGAAGAGATTTTACTGAAAAGAACAGATAGTTTTAGTTATTTAATAAACCTTGCATCGAACTTTAAATATTGATAACTAGTTTTTAGTTCACAAGTTTGCAAATACGGTATAAAGTACATAGTATCAAGACACAAGATAATTTTTCTTGATTCTAATATCTTGATTCTTTGTGCTACTTACTCTACATTTGATCATTCATATAAATAAGAAAGTTGAACTAATTTTATTATTTAAAAATGTCATGATGAAAATAGCGACACTTTTTTTCGTTATACGATCATTCTCAATCAATTTAGATACTTTGGTTTTTTAAATTATAAAAAGGAAACTTTTAAGATCTCGTAAATATTTTTAACTTAACAAAAATTTAATTTTATAAATTTATAAAAGTAAGATGATTGAGATTATAGAAGTAAACAGTAAATCTGATCTCAAGAAATTTATATACTTACCTGAAAAGATCCATAAAAATCATAAAAATTGGCTTTATCCATTATATTCTGACGATAAGATCTTTTTTGATCCTAAAAAGAACAAAGCTTTTAATTATTGTGATACAGTGCTTGCTCTTGCAAAAAAGGACGGAAAGACTGTAGGTCGAATAATGGGTATTATTAATCATAGATATAACGAAATTAATAATGAAAATTTTGGAAGATTTTGTTTCATGGAAACCGATGATGACAAAGAAGTTTTTCATGAATTATTGTCTTTTGTAGAAAACTGGGCTAAAAACAAAGGAATGAAAAGACTAATTGGCCCGTTTGGTTTCTCAGATGAAGACCCTCAAGGTTTTTTAATTGAAGGTTTTGATCAACCTACAGTAATGGTTACCAATTGCAGCTTCCAATACATGGTTCAAATGATTGAAGCTGAAGGATTTTCAAAAAAAATGGATTTTGTTCAGTATAAAATTAATACTCCCAAAGAAGTTCCTGCTTTATATGAGCGTGTTGCCCAAAGACCAATGAAAAACGGATATAAAATAATTGAGTTTACAAAGCACAAGCAACTTAAACCTTATATAAGGCCAGTACTCGGACTTACGAATGATACTTACACAGAAATATTTGGTTATGTGCCTTTTAGTGAAGAAGAAATGGACGATTTTGCAAAACGTTATTTACCAATATTAGATCCAAACTTCATTAAAGTAATTACAGATAAAAATTCCGAAGTTGTCGCATATGTAATCGGTATGCCCAATATTAGTGATGGTATAAGAAAAGCGAAAGGACGCCTATTTCCTTTTGGGTTTATTCATATTCTAAGATCAATGAAAAAATCAAGTCAATTAGATTTATTATTAGGTGCTGTGAAAGATGATCTTAGAAATATTGGATTAGATACTATGCTTGCAAAAGCAATGCTAAAATCAGCCAATGAGCGAGGACTTAAAATAATTGACAGTCATGTTGTAATGGAAACAAATACTAAAATGCGAGCTGAAGTTGAGAAACTTGGAGGTGAAGTATATAAACGTTATCGAATTTTTCAAAAGGATTTATAAAAAAAGACTATCAAAAAAGTAGAAAGTTGTTTATACTTCGATAAACTCAGCATGACAACTTTCTACTTTTCATTTTGTCACACTGAGCATGTCGAAGTGTGTATTTTAAGAAATAAATTTTAAAATATTTC
>JAQIBH010000078.1 GCA_027859205.1 Bacteroidales bacterium
GAGTATTGTGGAATTTTTTTCTATTTTTGCTGTCCACTTAAAAATGGTCGCGTGGCCGAGTGGCTAGGCGCCGGTCTGCAAAACCGTGCACGGCGGTTCGAATCCGCCCGCGACCTCAACAAAAAAACCATCCAAATTTGGATGGTTTTTAATTTATATTTTCTTAGATTATGCTTCCAAAAGTGCTTTATAGGCAGTAGCATCTAGTAATTCATCTAATTCTGATGTATTGGTAATTTTAATTTTAATTAACCATCCATCGCCATAAGGATCTTTATTAACTACTTCAGGTGATTCTTCAAATTTTTCATTTATTTCTAAAACTTTACCTGCAATTGGCATAAACATATCAGAAACTGTTTTAACAGCTTCAATTGTACCAAATACTTCTTCTTTTGCTAATTCTTCATCTAAAGTTTCAATTTCAATAAAAACGATATCTCCAAGTTCGCCTTGAGCATAGTCAGTAATACCTACATAAGCTTTTTCACCTTCAACGCGAATCCATTCGTGGTCTTTAGTGTACTTTAAGTTTTCTGGAATGTTCATAGAATTTTTATTTTAATATTATTAATTGTAATAAGATTTTCAACCCAAAATTAATCAAAATTTATTAAAGGTTATCCCTATAAATTGAATTCTTTCAAGAAACAAATAAAATATCGTGATGCAAGACATATTTTTTTATTGTGTTGAGTAATTATGAAATTTTTATTTGATTGAATTTGTACACATAAACTTTAATATTATTCAGTTAAAGTAAATCTTAAACTAAACCCAACGTCGGTATTAGAACTTCGGAAAGGGTTTGTTCCAACCAAAGGATCCTGGATGTTTTGATCATAGAATATACGAAAAGTTAGCCTGGTGCTTAATAAATAATCAGCAGAAATTCCTAATATTGTTACTTTTTGATCAGCTGAGGGATAGTCCGTGTCTTCTACAACTTTACGCAAAATCGTTTTGTTATCTCGTATTTTTAAGTTTGCTCTAATATTTAAATCACTTTTAAAATTTTCTTGTCCATCGCCAAAATCAAAAATTAAATTAAAATCATCAAAACGATATCCGATACTAAATCCCATCTCTTCTGTAAGGACTTCTGTAATTTGATTGTTCGAAAAACTTAATGTTACAGTTCTGCTTTTTTTAATTTCGAAACGTGCTGTAAGATTATTTACAAAAGTCATATCAACATTAATAAGCGGACTAAATTGTTCATTAATTGAAATAGCGTTAAACTCAAACATTGGAATAAAGTTACCCGTACTATCAACAACAACAGTGTTGCCCGTCATAGGAGTCGAAATATAATCAGCATTGTTTAAATATGAACCAATGTTATATGACGAACGATATGCATGGCTTAAATTAACAGATTTAAAGATTTTTTTCATGAACGGAATATCCTTTAGTCCATCATATTTAATACTCCAGTTTGGTAAAGGTATTTGTTGAAATATATCAAGTGGAACATTCGTCTCATCGTAATACCAACCATACGAAGCTAAGAATGCCGGGCCCATAACATCTTGCGATAAACTACCGTATCCTTCGGTATATCCAAGTTCATTTACATGATCAGATGTACCTAATCGGTTTGAAATATCTACACGGTTATTTTTGAAATCTTCAAAGGCTTGTGAGTAATGATTATTATCAATATCAGCCCCTTCAAAAGCTGATCCAATTGTAATATAGGACATTGAAAAGTTGCCGCTAATTTGCTCAGAGTATGGCACAGTTGAACCAGAGTAATAGTATCGACTATTATTTTCAGACATGGTTCGATTTGCCGTAAGATCAATTTTAAGTCCTTTAAAAGGTTCCAATGATACTCTGAAATTTAAGTTTGTATTTTGAGTCATTACATATGGAGAACTTAAAGTAGAGTCTGATATATACCAATTATTTTTTATAGCTGTTGATGCAAAATCCTCATCTTGCCAACCAAAAACATAAGGCCAGCCAGGAGCATCAAAATTCTGATTCATTCCTAAAATATTTGTAGATTCCGTATATCCCGCAAGATTGGATCCTTGAGTTATGGTATAAGAAGCCGACACATTTTTGATAGACATTAATAATAGAGCGGTATTTTCGGCAACAAAAATGAAAGGGTTCTCTTTTTTAATAATTCTGCCTTCAATTAATATCTGACCACCTTCTACATCTTTTTCTGACTTAAATTTTATTTTATGTTTTGTGTTAACATCCCATTCTCCTTTAACTTCACCACCATTAGCGTCGGTAACTTTTACTTTTGTAATATCTTCGGTGTTTAACTCATGATAAACAGACTTTGATCTACCTTCCTTAAAACGAACATTTTCTGTTTGATAGCTTACTTGTTCATATTCAATTTTTTTGCGTGTTGATCGACCTCGTCCGTATTTTTGATTTATACGCTTTAGAAATCCTACTTTATTATATAGGTTAAGCATATTGGCTTGACTATTTAATTGAATAGTATTTGAGTTTCGAATGTTATTTCCTACTTCGAAATCACTATCGGGTTTTAATAATGGACCAGCATCCCAATTATATGTTGCATTATAACTCGCAGTTAAATTTGTCCAATCGAGTAATGGGATTTTATTAATAGGTACCCGATATGTTACTTTTAAATTTTGATGGTATTGAGTGTTACGTCCAAAATTACGAATGTTTCTCCAAATTTCATCTTTCCAGGCTTGGTATGTACTATCATCGCCATGTTTGTCAACTTCGCCATACGGCTCGTCGATGCGCGCAATATTTGTTGCAGAAAAGTCAAGTTTTAATGATCTGGCCAGATCCCATTTAACATCGTAAAATCTATTCCAGTTAAATTCTTTATTATAAGTTGGGTCTATTACGTTGTTTGGTTCGTATATATTCCTTGTTTTATTGGTTTGATATTTTCTAAATACATCGGTCCTAAATGAAATACTTGTGGGTTTATAATAAAAGTTAAAATCTTTAATAAGTGCAAATGCCTTTTTATTTAAAATGCCTTTAGATTTTCTGAAAGGAGCAACAATTTTAGGTCGTGTGTTATAAATGTAATTGAAGGCACCACGATAATTTTTTAAAAGGTCATATTCTGTATTAATGTCATGTGCAAATGTTTCATTATATAAGTAACTTACAGAGAAATTAGATACATTATAGAATCTTGGTTTTTCTGCCGTTTTATTAATTTTTACATTGGTAAAATTTAGGCTTTTACGACGCGTATAATCCTGCGAAATATTTTTAATTGAGTCTTTTTCTGTCTTTGAATCTGCATTTTTAAGTGCTTCATTTAATTTAATATCTGGGTCTAACGGGTTATATTCAGGATTAATAAATGATTCAGAATATCCGGCATAAACAGGAATGCTTATTTTTGCTTTTTCAGGGAAAAACAATCCTAAATCGAGATTTGTTGAAATATCATAATCAAAGGATTCTTCTTTACTTCGTTCATTTACTTTTTTATCGATACTTCCAAATCCAGGTGTACTAATACTACCTGCTAGATTTAAAGTACCAAGGTTGGCAAGTTGTGTGGATATTCTGGCTCGCGCTGCCCATCCTCCATCTTCCTTAAAATCTGATAAACGTAATTCATTCACCCATATTTCACCCGATTTAGGCATGCCATCGTCTTCAGATGATATATTACTTTGTTTGCTGGGATTTCGTACACCAATCATGATTGTAACAACGTTACTTAAGTTTGGATTTCCCCGAACAGAGATTCTTTTATTATTTTTATAAACAGAATAAATCGAATTATATGTAAATACAGTATTGGGTTGGCTAAGTTCTTCGTTTCGAGCTTGTTTAACATCAATTAATTCGTCTAATATTATTTCGATATTATTTTCTTTTGGCCATATATCTTCACTGCTGAATGAATTATAATTGCCAGGAGGAGTTACAGTTAATGGTAATTCGTATTCGTAATAATTGCCTTTATAATCAGTTCCAAGGCGAATAAAAATTCGAAGATCTTCATTATTTAATATTTCGTCTTCTAAATTTTCGGCATGCACATACATTTTTAGTTTTTTATATTGTCTAATATCTAGATTAATAGTTTTGTAAGCTGCACGAGCATCACCATCGTCCAAATCCTTAACTTTAAGAACCATTGATTGCTCATTTAATTGGCGTAATTGTGGATTTGTAGGATCAATTACACGATCTACTCCGGGAGGTAATGCATAATTGTCATTTTCTTCAATATTCACAGATGATATTTCGAATAATCCGTTGGAGTTCTCAGGCGTTGAAAGTTCTTCGTGTCCTTCCATTAACGAAAGATCATATTTACGCCACGCGCTGCGCACAAGTTCTAGTTTTGCAAAACGTAAAATTACACTGTCATCAAATTCATTTAAGAACATTCGCATGAATCGAATAGATGTAAAATCTGGAGGAACTCCAATTATTTGATCAGGCTGGCGAACGGGAATTCTAAATTGGTACCAGGCAATATCAACATTTTGATCTCCGTTTGGTAAATCAACATCATCTCCCCAAACCTTATCCACAATATAATTTTGCCCAACTTCCATTTTGTTTGGACTAAGTTCAACTTTATATTGAAAATAACTTTCTTTTTCACCCAAAGTCTTATCGTCGTTAATATCTTCAGTGTCAGGTGATTGTGTTGACGACTCTGTTGCTGTGCCAGGAGAGTTGCCATCAACTCCATTGTACTTTTTATAACTTTCAAGAATACTTAATTTTAGCGATTTGGTTTCGTCTCCGTTAAAATATCTGAAATTATCATTTGAAGGATCCAGTTTAAATTCATCAATAACATTGTTATCGGTAATAAGACCTTCAATGGCAGAAATATAATTTTTAAAAAAAGTTTCTTCATCACTATCATTAAGTCCATCTAATCCAACATCTTGAAGATCGCGAGGATTATCAAAAGAACCAACAGAATGATCGTTGCTTGGTATTCTTCCCCAGGCAGTGGAATCAACATCTATTATAGGTAGTTGGTTTGGCAATCCTTCTTCAAATGATTTTCTAGAGTCTCTAAGTATATCCTCAGAAATGTCTCCAAGATTAAAGTATAAATTACCGCCCGTTCTTATAGAATCATAAACAAAAGGATCCATTAACCAAAATTCAATATATTCTACATTGGCAGCATCGAAATCACTTGTTCGAATTGCACGCATAATTCCTGCCCAACGAGTTTCCGGATTTTTAAGATTACCTTCATTATCTAAACCAAAAATGCCAGTAGTATCTTCTACTACGTAGTTATAAGGACCTCTTTCTTTTGGATAATAAGCCAGATTTAGAACTTGAAGCGCAGTTGGAATTGTTGTTTCAGAATCTTTATTAGGAAAAATCTCTTGTTCAAAAATTTCACGTACAAAATGACTCGATTGTTGATCTGCATCATTTTTTATATGATTTGGTGTTATTGAATTGTTTCTTAGGAATAAAGGGTCAATTTGGTACCATGCTAGTTTAGCTCTGTTATAACCGTTAAAAAGATTATTACTATCTGCCTCAGGAAATTCTTCTTGCATTTGCGGTGTACTTGACATAACCCAAGCATAATAGCTTTTCATATCCATAGAAGTTTCACTTCCTTCAAAATCATCGATATATGCATTTCCTTCTTTTTCAATGGCTTTTGAATGTCCCGGAATAAGTTGGGCAAATTCAGCGTCTAATAAAATAGATGATTTTTCTTTTGTATCGATAAAAGGCAATTTATCAACTAATGATGTAATAAATTGTGACTCTGTTCGATAAGAAGTATTTAATCCCCATATGGTATTTGAAATAGGCTCTTCGCCTATGGATACTTTTTGGGTTAATGGTCGTTCCGTTAAATTCATTACGGTAGCACCAATATTAAAATTATCCGATACCTGATAATTTAAATGTGTACCTAACAAAGTTTTTGTTTGTATACTATATAGTGCCTGACTTTCAAGAGAAATTTGTAAAGGAGTGCCAGATTCTAGTAATCCCTCATTAATAATTCTTACTCTTCCTAAATTATAATCTACAGTATATTCTTCATTTTCTACAAGCATTCGTCCTCCTGCCATGACAGTAACCGAACCTTGTGGTATATTAATTGCATTAAGCATAATTTCAGAACTTGAGGCTGATTGAAATTGGCCACTAAGTTTAAATCTGTTTTTTTCGGCAACTAAACGTGCATAAGTCAATGTAGTGTCATATAATTCTTGAAATACATATTTATCGGCGATACTTTTATCATCGAATTGGTCGTATAAATAACTGCCAAATGGTTCTAGTACTGGAAAAATAACTCGTCCGTTTGAAGCGTTAATTGTAAAGCCGTTAATAAAGTCGAATCGACCGTCTGGCGATGCATCGAGCTGCGAATTTAAATTATCAAGATTTAATACTTTTAATAAGAGTTGTTTATTTATTTTCCCCTCAGGGATATAACTTAAAGCATTACCTGTTTTATCGTCCTGATATAAAATGTTTAAAATGAAATCTTGATTATTTACTTGATATGCACCAATTGCATAAATATTTTTCATCATTAAATCCCATGTTGGAATACTTGGTGTAAGGCTTGTTCCTTTTAGAAGTTTCGCCATAAGATAAGGACTTTTACCTTCAGGTGCAGTGATTCCGTCAGTTGAAAAATCCCCGACTTGATACCTTATGCCAGACACATCAAATTCATATGCAACAGCAAGAATTTCATCGGCATTTAAAGCACTATTCAGAGAAATGTAACCCAACTGCTCGTTAAGTTGATATTCATTTGGTTTTAACTTTCGTGCACTTCCAATTTTTTCATAGTCCTGACCAATTTTAAAATTAGATCCTCCCCAATTAGACTCAAGAATATTTCCTATTTCATTAAAATCTTTATCTGTACTTAAATTATTAATATTACCGTGTAAAGTATTTATACCATTATTTGGATACGGTTCATTAGTTTGTACTGAAACTACATTGTCAGCAAAAATATTTTCAGCATTTTCGCCTAAATCAAGCAATGCTAAAACATTTCTGTTTTCTTCGTTATTATTAACTTTGTTAGTAACCCACACTTCAATTTTACTAATTGATATTGGAGATTTAATAATTGGGAGTTCTACTAATGCTTCTTCATACTGATCTCTAAAATATTGCGCTAAGAAAAAGTGTCTATTCGCATCGTATTCATCTGCAGCAACTTCAAATTGTTGAGTTTGGGCTCCTCCTTTTACTTCAATTACTTTCGTTTCTCCTTTTTGCTGCGAAAAGATACTTGTTACTGTTAATTTCCCAAATTGTAATTCGGTTTTTATACCAAATAAACTTTGGCTACCAGTTATTAAAGAGCCAGGTAATGGTAATGATACATTACCAGCTTCAATCCGTTTTATAATTTCATCTTCTTTTCCAATGTATTCAAGCTTAGTTTGATTTTCGAAATCGAAAGTTGCTTCTGTATTATAATTTACGCCAATCTTTATCTTGTCACCAATACTACCAGTAACATTCATCATTATTTTTTCTTCAAAATCGAAAGTTGTGGTTTTTCGCAAATTTTCAGAAATTGCAGGATTCTCACTATTACTAATATTTATTTTAAAGATCAATTCAGCCGACCCCATTGGAATAATATTTATTGCATTATCACCAAACACTTTGTCAAAAGTTTCGCCACCTAATTTTAAATTGGGGAAAAGCCCCGATTGTGATTCAAAACTCTCTCCTTTAGATCGTTGTCGCCAATAATTTCTGAGGTTTTGTTCGAATTGATATTCTTGATATTCTTCCAGCGACATTCTTTTTGAAGGACGATATTCGGTATTACCAATTTTTTGAGAAATTACATATTCGTTTGTTTCAGTATCGTATTCGACAGTATCTTTAATGTTTGAAGGTTTTTCTAGAAATAATGGCGAAGTTTCGGTTTCATCATAACTATATTTCTCGGAATCTTTAAATTTATATTTTAAAGAATCTTGTTGTTGGACATCTATTTGAAATGACAACAAAAATTTAGCTTGTACGTTACTTGTACAAACTAAAAATAAAAAAAACAGTATAAACTTATATTTGAATATTCTTTTCAATTGTTAATAGTAATAAGTTCTAAATTCGTTTTAGGGCTTCCTTAATAAGATTTTCAACACTTAAATCTTGATTCTCTGCAAGGATTTGACTTATAAATTTATCGACTTTAGCCTTTGGAAAACCCAACATTACTAAAGCAGATAACGCTTCCTGTTTAATTGTATTGTTTAATGGAGCAATAATTTGATCTCCATCCTGTATTTTCCCAACCTTATCTCTTAAATCAACAATAATTCTTTCTGCCGATTTTGCCCCAATTCCTTTAATGCTTTTTAATAAAATGATGTCGCCATGAAGAATTGCACTTTGTATTTCATCTGGGTTTAAAGATGAAAGCATTACACGAGCAGTATTAGCTCCTACACCCGAAACAGATATTAGAAGTATAAATAGATCTCTTTCTTTTTTATCAAAAAAACCATAAAGTTGATGAGTATCTTCTCTAATAAGCTCATATATAAGAATTATTCCGCTTTCCTTTCCAGAAAATTTCGAATAAGTATTAACCGATATATTAACAAAATAACCTATACCATTGTTATCAAGTATAACATGGGTAGGGGAAATTTCTTTTATTTCTCCTTTTATGTAGTCGTACATGTGATAAAGCTTAATTAAGGGTTAAAAATACACAAAAATAAAGTATAGGGAAATCCTATTAAATATTAATATCTTTAATATCGATAAAATTTGTCACTAAATTAAACTTATTGTGTATAATTATTAAAATTTAATTTGGTATTTTTGATTTGAATCACTTTTGAGGTATCATGAAATATTACTACTTTATTACGTTAATTATTATACTTATACCTTACTACAATTTTGGTCAAGTAACAGATAAGGGCAAACCCGTATTCAATTATTCACAAAAAAATGAAATACCATTAATTATTCTGCCTGAAGTGGATATGAAAAAACTTCAAAGGGAGGACAAGGAACATTCGAAATCGAATTTAAAGTCACTGCGTTTTGCCGAATTAATTGAAGTTGATATTAATATAGCATCTGAAGGTGTCTGGAAAAAAAACTTAAAAGGAGATAAAGTACTTTATTTTTCTATAAAATCTCCAGGCGCTTATTCTCTTAGTGTTTTATTTGATCATTTTAGGTTACCCAAAGGAGCTAAGTTATTTATTTATAGCTCAGATCAAAAGCACGTGAGAGGATCATTTACTTACAAAAATAATAAATGGAATAATATTTTGCCAATTGCACCTGTACAAGGAGATGAAATTATAATTGAATATCATGAACCATTCAATGTAGATTTTAAAGGAGAAATGCACATATCGACAATAGCTCATGATTATAAAAACATTTTTAATTATTTATCTAAAAGCACCAAAGGATTTGGAGATTCGGGAAATTGTAATGTAAATATTAATTGTGATGATAATGAAATGTGGCAATTATTAAAACATTCGGTTTGTAAAATAACTTACAATGGTTGGTTATGTTCAGGTGCCCTAATAAATAATACAAAACAAGATGGGAATCCGTTTTTTTTAACCGCAAATCATTGCATCAGTGATGCATTTGATGCTTCTGCAGCAGTGTTCTATTTTAATTATGAAAGTGATACTTGTGTAAATTATGATGGAAGAAAGGACCAAACAATTTCCGGATCAGTTATAATAGCAACACCACCAAGTTCAACTATTGATTTTAGTCTGTTGGAATTAAGTGTAAATCCACCTCCAGAATATCAACCTTATTTTGCTGGTTGGAACAGGGATATTGCCGATCCAACAAGTGTAACATCAATTCACCACCCACAAGGAGATATTAAGAAAATTACAAAATCATACGATGGTGCTGTAACAGGTGATTATGGCGGAGGTTTTAACGAGTTTACTCATTGGTGGATAGATGAATGGGATGACGGAACAACAGAAGGGGGCTCTTCGGGATCTCCTTTATTTGATCAAGATGGAAAAATAATTGGCGATTTGACAGGAGGTGAAGCAAGTTGTACTTATAACTTTAACGATTATTATCAACAGTTTCATCATTCGTGGAATAGTTTTGCTGATACAAATTATAATTTGAAACCTTGGCTTGATCCTAATGACGATGGAATGATTTCTTTGAGCGGTTATTTGCCTTATGATACAATTCCTTCAAATTTAAAAGTATCTTTAAGCGATACCATTATACAATTATTTTGGAATGATGTTGTTGATACATCTAAAATCCAATTTTATTATATACATCGAGATTCTGTGAAAATTGATTCGGTTGAGACCTCGTATTATGTTGATACTAATGCTTTTAGTAATATATTGTATAAATATTTTGTTACAGCAAGTAACATTATACCAACAAAATATGAATCTCAAACCTCTAATGTTGTTTACGTCCGCACAATGGATGTGTTAAATCTTCCATTTGTGGAAAAATTTGAAGATCAGTTTTCTATCCCTAATAATTGGTATGAAGAAAGAACGGTTGACACGGTCGGCTGGGAATTTAAAACTGGAGGTTTTGCTGGTGTTGTGGATACTGCTTTTGAAGGTAATGTTAACGCATATTTCTTTGGTAAAAATAACGAGTCTTCAAAACTGGTTTTCCCGAGATTTGATCTCTCAACTTATGACAATGTAAAACTTTCATTTTATTTGCATATGCAGGGAAATGTGGATTCCTTACATAATTTAAAAATTTTATATAAAGGGTCAGATTCTTTAAATTGGAAGAGCATTAGAGCTTTTGAAACAGGCTTTGAAGAGTGGGAGAAAAAAGAAATTTCCTTATTTAATTTAACTAGTAATTATCAAATTGCATTTGAGGGTATAGGATTAGGTGGTTATGGGATATGTATTGATAGTGTTTCTATTATCGAGGATAATAAGTTTATTGAGACACATTTTAATACTAATAAAGATACAATTTGTATTAATGATAGTATTGAGTTTACTACGGCAATAGATACTTCGAATGATTTTTATTGGGATTTTGGTACTACAGCAGATCCAAACAATGCAATTGGACCAGGACCACATTGGGTAAAATATTCTAATGCAGGAATCAAATCTGTTCAGCTAATTGTTAATGATACATATGTAAAAAACGAATTTGATGCAGTAATTGTATATGTTGTACCGGCAATTCCTAATTTTTCAAATATTGGCAATGAGCTAATATCAAGCTCTGAAAACGGTAATCAATGGTATTTTAATGGAGATTCAATTGACGGAGCTATAAATAATACATATATAATTGAAGAAGATGGTAATTATTTTGTTGAGGTAAAAAACAACTTTAATTGCACTTCAGTTTCTGAAAGTCAATATATGATGGTGAGTGATTTTGTAGATATTTCAATAGATGATGTTAAAAATAATGAGATAAAAATATATCCAAATCCAAGTAATGGAAATTTCATTATTCAGATCGAATCTGTAAATATTGAAAAACAGCTAATATATGAAATTGTTGATATTGCGGGCAGAATAATCCAGACTGGTATCATTAATTCGTTTGAAAAAAATAAAAATATTGAAATCCTTGAACCAAACGAAGGCATATATTTTATTAAAATTTATTCGTCAAAAGAGTATTTCACTTCAAAAATTCTCATAAAAAAATAGAGCTACTTTATAATAGCTCTATTTTTATTTAATGTTTTATAGTTTAAGTAACTGCATCTACAGCTACTTTTAAAGCATCTTCAAGCATTTGGGAATCAGGTTCTGGGATGAAGTTATTTTTCATCATCATATCTATTGTATCTCTTGTTTGTTTAATGTCATCCATAGTACGATTAAATACCTCGTCCCAAGTTATTTGAACACGAGCTACACCATTTTTGATAGCCTCCATTGCAACATCAGCAGCTTCGTAAGCAAACATTTCTGTGTCGTCCATTTTAGGCATTATATTATCCGCGCTAATGCCTTTCTTTTCTGCATAATTTGCCATTGAATATGCCGCAACAATAGCCATTTCATCAGTAATTTTTCTTGCTTGAACTAAAAGAGCCCCTTTCAGAATGCCCGGAAACCCCAATGAATTATTTACTTGATTTGGAAAATCTCCACGACCTGTTGCTACTATATA
>JAQIBH010000079.1 GCA_027859205.1 Bacteroidales bacterium
TAATATGATTATATTTTCCGTTGTTTTCTCATGTTAATACCCGCTCCGGGTACAGAAAAGTCCTTGTAACAGTTATGTTACAAGGACTTTTTGTTTTTAGAAGTGGCAAATAAGGGGCAAATAAAAAATTTTGATTGAATTGGATAAGGTTTTAACTTAGAGAGTTATTTACCAATTAAATTCAATTGTTATGAGTACAAAAGATTATTCAATTCAAGTTGAGAAATTTCTCAAACACTTCCAAGCAAGAAATGCTCAAAGAGAAAAAAATGGTTATGATGCTAATACTGTTTTAGATTTAGCATTAAATGATTATCGTGATGTAATCTGGGGGAGAACTGCACTAGTATCTGGATTATATTTAGGGCTTTTACTATTATTTTTAAGTAGGAATTCTCTATTGCAATTAGGTTTAACATGTGCCTTAATATTTATAGTTACTTTTTCACTATTATTTTGGTTCTATAAATGGATTCCTAGAATAGATTATTTACCACAAATAAAAAGAAGAATAAATAAGCTAAATTCCAAGCTCGAACAAAATAGCATTATTGATTTAGAACTTATTGAAAATGAATTAATGTTAGATGAAAATCTTCGCAATAAAAATTTGTTGGAAATTTATTATGAAAGATTAGGTATATCTGATTCTATGAGAAAGGAAGACCAAATTAATAATCTAAGTAAACTATTAAGTTTATATTATTTAACAAAACTTAAATTGTCAAGTAAAAAATCTGATGAAGAGAAGATTATTTTAGCTTCATGTTTACTTGATATAGGAAAAGGGGGCTTAAGTAAGAGATTTAAAACTCAATTAAATAAATTAATAAATCTTGATATTGATAATGCGAATAAAGCAGAATTTAAGGAGTTAAGAGAATCTCTAAATACTTCAAAACACAGTATAGAAGAAGTTTTAAAAGAGATGAAAAAAGCAATAGCTAAAATTGATAATCTTCCAGATTAAATTATATACTCAGAAATGTTCACCGGTGAATTAGATATATATTTATCAGAATAGGTCGCACCTTAGCAGCAAAATTGTAATTAAAATTTGTTGCTATGGAATCAATACAAGTAATTTCGGTTGAAGAATTCTGGAGGAAACATCGAAAACTTACTAGAGAAATAATTAAAGAAGAAATTCTGAATAACCTACCTCAAACAAATTCCGAGGAAATTTTATTAATGGATGATGTATGTAGTTTGCTTGGTAAGTCCAAGCAAACTATTTTTTTATGGCTTGAAAAGGGTGTGCTTCAAGGACATTATATTAATGACAGTTTGTTTTTTATGAGAAGTGAGATAATGGATAAGCTTAAGCAGGGTCGTAATAAAAGTAAAAGAAAAACAAATAAATTATAATGCTACTAGTTAATAATTGTTGAAACGATAAGCTTGTTATGACAATATCCAAAGGATTTGCATGTCGCCCTAGATGTATTGCAGAAAGTAAAATAGCAATTGCACCACCACCTTATAGGGAATTGTGGGATTTACTTACTCGTGAAGCAAATTATAAAGATGCAAAATATAGAGGTTACGAAATTTTAAGAGGGCAACTGTTTAGGAGTTACGATCAGCTGGTTGAGAACCTAAAATGGTTTGTTGGTAATAGGAAAATGACCTATGAGCCACATGATATAAAAAATGGAATGAGGTATTTACGGAAAAATGGAATGATTACTACAGTGAAAAAACCAGGGGGAGTGCTTATAACTATCTGTAATTATGATTATTATCAGACTTTACAAAATTACGAGAACACTAGTGTTAAATCTATAGAGAACACTTCCAGTGAGGCTATGAAAACACCTGTCAAGCACCAAGAGAACACTATATATAACAATAAGAAAAAGAATGTTAACAATAAAGAAAAAAATAAGTACATGTCTGAATTAAAAGATTCAGACGTTTTAGATGAACATTTAAAAATTGCTTATGAATTCTGGAAATTATTTAAGAAAAATTTACAAGAGTTTGATAGAACGGAAAGAACGCTTGAAAATGCTATATGTGTGAATTGGTCAGAGCCAATTAGGTGCCTGATTGAAATAGATAAAAAAACTAAAGACGATATTAAAAAAGTATATCAATTTTTGGCTTCAAATGAATTTTGGAAGGATAAAATCTATAGCACAAGTAAATTTCGAAAAAGGAACGAGCAAGAAATAATGTACTTCGATTTATTTTTAATCCAATATTCAAAAGCCTTAAAAGATAATACCCTTCCAAGTGAAGAACAATTTAAGCCTGTTTTAGAAAAATCATTTACAAATACAACCGATCATTTAGTAAGGTTATTTAACAGTTACCAGATTATGATTTATGATACATCATCCAAAATTCTTAAAGGGAATAATCTAGAATATGAAATTAATAAGCTTGCAAAATACTCAGGAAGTAATTTAATGGCAGCTGTAAATATTTTAAATAATTCTATTAAAAGGAAAATTGAAATTGGGCCAATGTAAAATCTTGTATTGTGAGAAAAAGGGATAAAAGCGGGAAAGGTTTGGACTCGTACTAAGGAGCCAGCTATGTTTTGACTTCGTCAAAACTACTGGCTCAACTTCATGCTGCGCATTTGTTGAGAAAAAAAGATGAACGATCCTGCTAAAAATAAAGGTGGAAGACCTAGAAAAAAGGTTAAACGACAAGAACAACTTGCCGTTATGTGTAACCTATTGGAACGTAAAGTCATTTCAAGCAGAGCTCGAAAAGCAGGTTTAACTATTTCTGAATATTTAAGGGAAATAGGACTAAATGGAAACTTAACTATTAGAACTTTTCCTCCACAGATTCTTGAATTTACAGGAAAGCTTAATCACTTATCAGCAAACATTAATCAAATAGCAAAAAAAAGAAATACAAATGAGCAATTTTCACCAATTGATAGAGCTGAACTAAAATTATTGTCAGAAGAAATAAAGCAATTAGCAATCAAAATAAAAAAGTATATAAAATGATTGGAAAAATATCGATTGGAAAAGATTTTGGTGGTTGTATAAAATACCTTCTAGAAGGTAGAAATGGAGAAAAGAAAGATCTTGCTGAATTATTACATTATAATAATTGTTGTGGAGATAAAAATGAATTAGCACAACAATTCCGAGATGTAAAAGCATTGAATCGTAAAATAGAAAAACCCGTTTGGCATACTTCATTAAGTTTTGCACATAATGATAAACTTTCAAAGCACCAATTGATTGAAATTTCAGAAAAACTAGCAAAGAAATTTGGCTTTGAAAAGAATCAATACTTAGTAGTTCAGCATCACGATACAAAGCACCAACATATACATATAGTAAGTAACAGAGTAGGATTTGATAGCAAAGCAATTAGTACAAGCAAAAACTATCAGAAGGTTTCTGATTTCAGTAGAAGAATAGAAAAGGAATATAACCTGGAACAAGTACTTTCTCCTGAAAAATTCCTGGGTAAAGACAGAAAAGAAATACCAAGATTAGATAAAAGGAAAGATCAAATAAAAGAAATTATTAATGAAGCGTTATCAAAATCAAAATCATATGATGATTTTAAATCATTTGTAGAAAAGAATAATTTAAAAATTGAAAAGGGGCGAGGTATTGCTTTTATAGATAATAAAGGAGTTCGATTAAAAGGCAGTCAGATAGGTTTTTCTCTTAAGAAGATTCAAAATATATTATCACTAACTAAAATTTACAGACCAGAATTAATAATAAAAAAAGTAATAAGTAAAGCCCTAGATTATGAACGATGAAATGTTAAAAGAAGTACTGCCAGAAATCTTGGCAGAGAATAAAGAAATCAGAAATGAACAGCAATTTTTAAAAACTGCTTTTGAAAAATTTGTTTCTCAGGAACAAGAAGCTTTAGAGCATTTAAAGAACTTTAAAGTTGATATTGATTTAAATGGATTAGCTCGAGTATTTGATAAAAAGATGGAAGATCATTACGAATATATTAAGAATTCTATTAATGAGTTATCAGATGAGCGTAATGCAATTATTAAAACTATTTCGCAGTGGAAAGAAGCTCTAATTTCTTTTCTTAAACTTTCAATAATTGGTACAATTATCATATTAATAGTCTTACTATTTGGTAAGTACTATTTACCTGTAATTAATGAAAATCTTAAATACAAAAATGCATTTGAGTATATTTATTACACGAATGAAGAGTCTCAGGATTTTTTACAAGAACTAATTCTTGAATTTGATTATAAAGATGGAAAGAAAAATATTAGAAATAAAACGAAGAAATTAAGAGAAGAATCTACCAACCCTTTAGTCTTTTCGAAGTAAACCCACCGAAGCAGGCACATCTCGAAGAAAAATCGAAAAAAGCCTGTTTCTCCCCACAAAGGATTTTCATTTTTACACACAGCCCTTGCCTATCCAATTAAAAACAAAAGACCTTTTCAGCTACTAAAACTGGTTTAGTTGGAAGATTATTGGTCATTTTTAGAAGAGATTCTTTCAATTTCTAACCAGAGTGTGTCTTTGGAATGATTTAACTCTTTTAAAATATTCTTCATCCTAGGTTTATAAACACTCTTCGCAATATAGGTAACATCCTTTTGCGAATTGTTCTTTTTAATAATTTTTCCTTTATGCATTATTTTTACTACTTCTAATACCAACTTTTTATCATCATCATTCCCATAACTGCTTAATAATTCCCTTTCAAATTTACTTCCACTACCCAAAAAAAATAGTTTTTTAATTAATGATATAAAAATCAACTGCATTGGTTGAAGTTTCATTTGATTATTATTAAAATTAATTGACTCTTTTTCACAAGATTCAATCTGATTAGAACTTATGAATAATGGTGCCTTTTCTATTGATTCTAATCCATAAACTTTCCTGAAAATACAATCTTTAAATGAAATCCTAGAACAACAGTAATTTGTAATATCAATCTCTTCAATTATGGTATCTTTAATAATAAAATTATCAATTAAAGTATTTGACAAACTAAGAGTTGAGATATATGAATCTGACAATGTAATCCCACCTAAATCCATAGTATTTTTAGAAGCAGAGAATGTAAGTGATGCTATAATATCTCCCAGTAAGACTTTATTGGCAATATCTATGTTATCAAACAAATAGCTTATGAAACCATTTGCAGAATGGTTTTCTCTTATATATATCGAAACAATCTCTATTCCTAGTTTATCTAAAGGATTTCTCCACTTTTCATCTTTAACTTTTTCTAAATTCTCGTTAATAATTTGCACTAAATTTTCAGCTCTTAATCCATCAAGTATATAATTATCCACAAATTGTCTATCGTTACTCTCTGCTGAAATACGACCTAAAGCAGGTAAGCGTTGTAACATAACGGCAGAATCATCAACTGGAGAACTTCCAACAACAAGTTCAAAAGCTTTATTAATTTCGGAAACAGTTATTGGTCCAACATTTCCAACCTTGTTTCTAGTCATTTGTCCAATCTTAATCAATATCTTTAAGATCATATCGCTATCTAGAACAGAATTTATCCTTGCTTCTCTTACACATAAATTCTTTATTAAGGTTTTCCAAAATTCTACAGCACTATTTGAATCTATAAATATTCTTTCGATGTCTTTTACGTCAAGAGAATTAATTATTTGACATATTATAGGACGTTTTGGAAGCCATAAGGGTAAATCGATTATATTAGATAAACTCTTTAAATAATCCTCCATTTCTTCATTAGTAAATTCTTCTTTACACTTAATTACTATGGTGTCTTCTTGTTTTAAACCCAATAAAGAATACATCTCTTTATCATTGTTAAAATAATGTTCTCGACCCGCAATTATTACTGCTCCCTTACTTTTTTGAATTAGATCTTTCGTCCCACTTAACGCTGCAGCTCTTATCTGCCTTAATTTTTGCGGATCATGACTCCATGCCTGAGATCCTATCTCATCGAATCCATCCAATAAAAGCAATAATTTCTCATTATCTATTATTTTAAGAATTGAATTCGCCACATCGCTTAAACCCATATTATCAAAATGACGTCTGATAATCTCTTCAGCTTTTCTCGTGCCCCAATTATCTTTTAAGTTTATAGCAATTGGATATTCTATAGTTGCGGATTGATTTGAACCTAAGTTCATAAAAAGTTCTCTTATACACCTACTTTTTCCAGTACCGTAATTACCCAATAATATAATTCTTTTACCCTCATTTATTAATTTTATTATTGCCTTAAGGTCTAGATTTGCATTGGTTTTATGATCTTTATAAAAAACAGGAGTATATCTTAACTGATCGGGTTTCCCTGACAATGGATTTACAGAACTTCCAAATATTTTCTTCTCCCTAACATGAAAATATGATTCATAATTAATAAATAAGTTAGAAAAAGATAAATACGATAGTACAGTTACATTATTATCTTTACCAGTTTCTATCATTGAATTTGAAGGTTTATCTTTCATTACAAGATAGCATTCAGGAAATATACCATCTGAAATTAAAGACAAACGGCTACTAGCAAATTTTGCAATATCCATTCTAACCTTTTCAAGTTTCATTTGCTCCGTAACTTCAACTATGACCCAATAACCTAATTTGGGTTTTAAAACACAGTCATAATTCACGCCTTTAATTGTTTCTTCTGAAGAATTGCAATTCCATATATAACTTGCAATTACTTTCACATTCCTTTCAAGTGTTTTCCAAGATATACTTCTCATATGTCAAATTTAAAATTCATTTTTTCATCAATTAAGAAATCAATATTTGAAATTACATAATTAAATGAATAATACCCAATTTTAAACCTGTGATTATTAATATATTATTAATTTAGCTATTTATTCTCATAAGAAGCAGGCACATCTCAAAGAAAAAATGAGAAGAGCCTGTTTCTCCCCTCAAAGGACTTTCATTTTTACGCACATTCTCTCCTGCTGCCAATTAAAAACAAAAGACCTTTCTTTTTTGGCTCGTTTTTACCGAATAATTCCTTACAAAGTTAGAGAAATCCTTTTGAAATGAGCCCACAATGCCATTTCACAATCTACAAATAAATTCGGCATAAAACCGCTTGCGCTATTTATACGAATTTATATTGCTCGAATTCAAAATTTTTCTCTGTGGTGGTTCCGAATTATTAATTATAACACCGGAGCCAGGTGGATAAAGTCGGAGCCAAAGTCATGATTATACCAAAGTTTTATGAAGTATTGTTTGGAGTTTACCTTTATGTCTTAGTATTACAAAATGGTAAATACTATGTAGGGATATCACGTAATCCTGAATACAGATTTTATGAGCATAAGACTGGAAAGACTTCTGAATTCGTTAGA
This sequence comes from Bacteroidales bacterium, assembly GCA_027859205.1. GTDB lineage: Bacteria > Bacteroidota > Bacteroidia > Bacteroidales > UBA12077 > UBA12077. The sequence goes on from JAQIBH010000079.1 coordinate 7,304, forward strand.
CAAAACCTTCCCATTAAAAATATTAGACTTAAACTACTTGATTCAACAGATTGGAGTGATGGCTTAAGTGAAGAAACTCGAATAACGGCTAAATTAATTGAAAAGTTTGGTATTGAGAACGTTTATGGCGGTGCTATAACCGGAGATTTGAATAGAAGAACTTTAATATTTTCTCACTATAAAAAGTTTGGAAGTAAATAGCTTCCGACTTTTTCTTATTTCAATCCTACCAGCAAAGGTACGCCAGATTCAAGAACCCGTAAAGACCAAGCAAGTGTTCTGCCGCAGGCGCAACACAGAACAGTCTTGACTGAACCTTTAATCTGACAAAATAGTGGCTTAAGGGTTTGAAATAAGGAGATAATTATTAAAATTTATTTGATAATTCATCAATCTTTAAATTTGCCCAAAATCGCTTATTTAATCTTTCATATTCTTTTGTAAGTGACCATTTAGGGAAATCAGAACTTTCACCGTCTACTACAAGATCAAAACCCCCTGCATAAAAATAAGGTTTAGAATACATTATAGGCGACATTCCAGAGTACTCAAGAGTCCCAATGTTATCATCTTTTCTTGGAGCTGTTGCTGCAAAATGTGCTCCAATTTTGTTTCTCCATTTATAAATTTCTGGCGAAGCTTCTTTTACGAAAAAAGTACAATAGAAATTAATTATTTTTCTTGGACCGTCAAAACTATTTATATCCTTAGACGTCCATTTATTTAAACTCATAATTTCAATTAGAGCAACAAATCTTAAATAGTTAACAATTGAATTACCAAACCAATGAAATCTACATGCTAGAAGTCCCCAGTCTGTTTCATTAATATTTTTAGATCCTCTTAAAAAGGATAATTCTATTTCTCTTACTTCTTTTGCTAACTTAAAGAGCCCTTGTGGTAAATGTTTTAATGGCTCTACATATTTCAGTGGGGGGTTATTAAAATCTATTGTTGTACCCTTTGCTTTATCGATAATATGATATTTGCGATTATCCATTTTCTTAAAATCGTTAATGTAAATTAAAATATTATATAAAAATGTAGTGTGTTTTAATACAAATCTACTAAGATTCTATAAAACAAAAATTAGATTCTTGGAATATTAAGAATAAAGAATGTTTATTTATTGGTATTGGAAAATCTGATATTCTAACTTACATTTGTAATTATAAAAAAGGAACAAAACAGGTAGATGAACCTGAATTGTTCCTAAGATAGTGGAGAAAGATTTATAGCTTATGAGACTACTTGATTTTTAAGCCTTACTGTATGTGTTTGCAGGTAGCTCTTTCTCCGCTACTTCACATTTTCAAATTTAAATCAATCTCAGTGTACTTCTTTTACATGTTAATAATTAGAAATAACTTTTTTCTAAGCTAATAGTATTAATACTACCGATCGAATTAAATTTTCTTAAGTAAAATAATTAATAAAAAACTATGTAAACAAATAAAATTAGGTTGTTTTTTACATAAAGAAAGTATTGATTTATAACTCAATAC
>JAQIBH010000145.1 GCA_027859205.1 Bacteroidales bacterium
ATTTCTTAAATATCAAAGATAAAATAATCCACTTAGAATTTAAGATAATAGTAAAAAAATTATATCTTAGTTCATTGAATTAAAACTTTTGATTATGCCATTAGGATATACATTTGCAATGATCAAACCTTCTGCTTGCAGAAAAAATCACGTTGGACCAATTTTAGCTATGATTAATCAGTCTGGCTTTAGAATTTCGGCGATTCGATCTACAAAATTAAACAAAGAAGAAGCTGCACGATTTTATGAAATGCACAGAGGAAAGGAATTTTATGATGATCTTTGTGAATTTATGAGTTCAGGTCCTATTATAGCTTTATATCTTGAAAAAGAGAATGCTATTGAAGATTTTCGCAAATTAATAGGAAGCACAAATCCTTCTATGGCAGAAGAAGGAACAATTCGTAAAATGTTTGCAGAATCTTTGCAAAAAAATGCGGTACATGGTTCCGACTCAGTTGAAAATGCAAAAAAAGAAGCAGACTTCTTTTTTAATCAGCGAGAACGATATTAGTTTCTATATCAAGTTTGGAAGAGTTTTTTTATTTCAAAATTATTTCATCAATAATAATTTCCCCAGCCTTGTCGTTTAGTGCTTTCTTAAGCCCATCGCGAAGCATAAAAAGCTCATTACGGATTACAGATGAATTTAATTTCACAAATAACTTGCGATTATTTATGTAGATATTATTTGTTGATCGAGCGATCGTTTTACCTACTATTTCGTCCCAAGATTTAATTAATCGAACTTCTTTTAATTTATCATCAATTTTGAATGCTTTCAAATATTCCTTAACGACCTCGTCAATTTTTTGAGTATTTTTTTTTCTCATTATGAATTAAATTAATCAATCTTATTAATTTGTATATTCCCTTCTAACTCTATTGAAAATATACTATTTGGAATATCTATTTCCTTTAATATTTCTTCGAGACGTTCCTGATTGGTGTCAGTTAGAAATATTTGTCCAAAATGATTTTCGGCTACCAATTTCATAATTTGTCTCACTCTGCTCCTATCAAATTTATCAAAAACATCATCAAGTAATAATATAGGTTTTATCCCACATATTTTTTTAATAAAGTCAAACTGTGCTAATTTTAATGATACTAAATATGTTTTTTGTTGTCCTTGCGATCCTGCTTTTTTTATTGGGTAATTTTCAAGACTTAATATGAGATCATCTTTATGCACACCAACAGTTGTATGCTGTACAATACGATCTTTATCAATACTATCTTTAATCATTTGCCGATATTCACCTTCATACAACTGAGAATCATAAACCAATTGAACCTGCTCTTTATTACCTGAGATACTTGAGTAATATTCCTGAAAAATTGGGATTAACTCTTCTACAAATTTAACACGAACAGCATGTATCTTTTCACCTAATACAATTAGTTGTTCATCCCAAATGTCAATTGTATCCTCATCAAAAGTTCGCGTTTGATAAAAATCTTTTAATAATTTATTCCGCTGAACCAATGCTCTGTTATACCTGAGCAAATTATCCAAGTATTCTTTATCATATTGTGAAATCACGCTATCAATAAATTTTCGACGCTCATCACTCCCTTCAACGATTAAACTAATATCAAGTGGTGAAATCATTACTATAGGTAATAATCCTATATGATCTGAGAGTTTCTGATACTCCTTCTTATTTCGCTTAAACTGTTTTTTTTTATTTTTCTTTAATCCGCAATAAATATTTTCATGCTTATCTTTCAATAAATAATCACCTTGAATAACAAAAAAATCCTCATCATATTTAATATTCTGACTATCAATAGGATTTAGATAACTTTTACACATTGATAAATAGTAAATAGCATCCAATAAATTTGTTTTACCAACCCCATTTTGCCCAATAAAACAATTTATTTTAGGGGAAAAACTAATCTCAGCTTGATTATAATTTTTAAAATTAATTAATGATAACTCCTGTAAGTACATCTGTTTTGAATTATAATACAAAGATTCTTAATATTCCATTAAATAAAAAACGTAACAAGTACTAAATATCAATTTTTATAAACAAAATATTTTTAAAATTATACAAAAGAATTACATTTGCGATTCAAATGTTTTAAGCATAATATTTTAATTATATAATTAATTGCAATGAGTAAAAAGAAAGAAAAAAGTCAAGATCAGTTTGAGTCTGTTGAAAATGCTTTAAGTAAAACTGAGCATTATATTGAGGAGAATCAGAAAAGTTTAACAATTATTGTTTTAGCAATCATAATTATTGTTGGAGGTTATTTAGGATATAAACGTTTTTTTGAAACACCTAAAGAAAATGAAGCAAAATCACAAATTTGGATGGCTGAACAATATTTTGCCAGCGATTCTTTTAACTTAGCTTTAAATGGTGATGGTAACTATCTTGGTTTTCTTGATATTATTGAGGAATATAGTATCACAAAATCAGCGAATTTAGCATATTATTATAGTGGAATTAGCTATTTACATTTAGGTCAATTCGAAAATGCTATTGAGTATCTAAAGCAATTCGAATCGGATGATAAAATGGTTGCTCCAATTGCGTATGGTGCTATTGGCGATGCATACCTGGAACTTAATAATTTAGATGATGCGTTGGTATTCTACAACAAAGCTGTAAATACATCAGAAAACAATTTTACAACTCCTATCTATCTATTAAAAGTTAGTTTTGTCCACAAGCAAAATGGTGATTATAAAAAAGCATTAGAGACTTATAAAAAAATTGAAAAAGATTTCCCAAATACAGCTGAAGGACGTCAAGTTTCAAAGTACATTGCTCAAGTTGAAGTTTTAATGCAAAACTAAAAAACATATTAATTTCAATAATTAAAATCCTGATTTCTCAGGATTTTTTTATTTGTATAACTTAACTTTGAAAACGAATTATAAATTATAAACTATGGCAACAAATCTCAAAAACCTATCCGATTACGATATAAAATCCGTTCCTAATGCAGAAGACATGATATTTGGCATTGTAACAGCTGAATGGAACAGAGAAATAACGGACTCATTACTTAAAGGTGCTTATGAGACTTTATTAAAGCACGGCGCTAAACCCGAAAACATTCTTAAGAAATATGTTCCAGGAAGTGTTGAGCTTACACTGGGAGCTCAATTTATGGCTGAATATGCCGATCTTGATGCTATTATTTGCTTAGGTTGTGTTATTCAAGGAGAAACTCGCCATTTCGACTTTGTTTGCCAAAGTGTAACACATGGTATAACCGAACTAAACATGAATTATAATATTCCGTTCATTTTTGGAGTTTTAACTACAGATAACCAGCAACAAGCAATTGATCGAGCTGGAGGGAAACATGGCAACAAGGGTGATGAAGCTGCTATTACAGCTATAAAAATGGCGCAATTACAACTTGACATGGAAGATATAGACGAATAGTTTTTTAATATTTATTTTAAAAAACTCATTATCAAAAACATTAGCAAATATCCTTATTCTACAAGCATTTTTCTTTTATATTTTCGCAAATAAAAGTTTGTTATTTCAGTAATTTTGATATTTTTGCATTCGCTAAAGAAAATTAATCGTTCTTTTCATATAAAATATTGCCGATGTAGCTCAGTTGGTCAGAGCAGCTGATTTGTAATCAGCAGGTCGACGGTTCGAATCCGCCCATCGGCTCTTTATTTTTTAATTATATTGGGGAGATACCAAAGTGGCCAACTGGGGCAGACTGTAACTCTGCTGGCGTACGCCTTCGTAGGTTCGAATCCTGCTCTCCCCACAATTTTTAAGATGAAATAAAAACATATTCACAAGCGGGAGTAGCTCAGTTGGTAGAGCATTAGCCTTCCAAGCTAAGGGTCGCGGATTCGAGTTCCGTCTCCCGCTCAAAAAGATTGCATCGCTGCAATCTTTTTTTTATTCCATAAATTCACAAAGGTTTTTGATTTGTGAATCTAAATTTGTCAGAATTTTTCTTTGATCACTTTATAATTAGAATTCCATTTCGGGTAAGGGAAGCGTAAAAGTAAATGTACTACCCTTTTCAAGTGTACTGTTTACATAAAACTTTCCGTTATTTTTTTCTATAAATTCTTTACATAGAATTAATCCAAGCCCAGTACCTTTTTCCCTTTCGGTACCTGAGGTCGTATAGCTTTCATCAATTTTAAAAATCTTTGAAATATTTTCTGCACTTATACCTATTCCGTTGTCTATAACACTAATTTTACATTTCTTATTATTTATTGAACAAACAATGTTAATATGTCCACCTTGATTTGTGTATTTTATAGCATTCGAAATTAGATTTCTAATAATAGTTCTCACCATGTTTTTATCCGCATAGGCATAAAATTCAGACTCAAACTCAGAATATATTTGAATATTTTTATTTCCAGCCATTGAATCTAATAATTCAATACTTTCATTAATTAAATTATTTATGGAAATTTTTTCTGGCTCGAAATTTAACGTTCCAGTTTGCGATCTTGACCAATCTAAAAGATTCTCAAGCAGATTATAAGCAAGCTCTGAACTTTGGTGTATTATATTTATAAATTGTTCAATTTTTGATTTATCGTATTTGTCTATATTCATTGATAACAACTGAGTAAAGCCAATTAAATCATTAAAGGGGTTTTTTAAATCGTGAGCAATAATTGAAAAGAATTTATCTTTTGTTGCATTAAGTTCTCTTAATCTCAACTCTGATTCAATAAGTTTTTGTTCTGATTTTCGTTGTAAAGTAATATCAGTAAAAACGCAATGAAATCCTTGGATCTGAAAGTTATTTGAATATTCAACCTTACCTTGAAAATTTACGTGGATTTTAGTACCGTTTTTTTTGATTAAGTCAAATTCATTTTTACATATTTCATCATTCGTATTGAAGTTTGTTAAGTTCTCTTTAAATGTTATTTGATCTTTTTCAGTTAAAAGTGTTGTAAAATTTTTACCAATAATTTCATCTCGGGAATACTTCATTGATTCAATCCATGAAGGATTAACATCTAATATAATTCCATTTTTGTCGAGAGTTTGGTATGGCAATGGTAAGTTTTGAAAAATCTGTCTGAAATGCTTTTCACGTGAACTTATTTCTAGCCGTTTTTTTTCCTTTTCAGTAACGTCAATTATAATAACACGTATTCCTACAACTTTACCGTTTTTCTTTACAGGGTTATTGTATATTTCTACAGTAAATAGTTCATTATTTTTGTTGAATATTTTATAGCTATTTCCAGAAATCTGGGTGCCTTGAAAGATTTTGGTAATATTTTCTTTTATTCTGGGAATATCCTCAGAAACAACAAAATCCTCTATTACTAACTTTTTGTTAAGTAATTTGTTTTTGGGGAATCCTAAAAAAATTTCACAGGATTGATTTAAGAATTTAATATTTAAATCTTCATCAAGTTCAAGTATTATTTCGGGTAATAAGTCTAAAAATTCAGATCGATTAAAACTACGTTCTTCTCCCATTATAAACTTATTAAAATTAATCCATCATAATATTCTATACGAACTATTATCTATACGGTTTGCTTTTTCAAAAATTATTTTAAAGTATATAAAGTATTATTTATAACAATATTATTATTTGCATTTTTAAACTTAAAAGTGCTAAAAAATTTCAATCTTTAATACATAATTAGTTTTATCTGTTACTTTAAATTTTTCATCAATTCTAAAACCAACGATCCAAACAATTTTATTACTACTTTCTAGAATCCAAACATTTTCTTTATCTATTATTGATAGTTTATTATCAATAAAGAAATCACTCAACTTCTTTAAGCTTTTCATTCCTAAAGGCATGAAATAAACACCATTCTTCCAGTTTCTGAGTATCAAGGGAAATTCGATTTTTTCTAAATCAAATAAACCAATTTTGTTTGATTTTATTATTTTAAAATTATCATCTAATCTTTGTGTAGTGATATTTAATGAAATAGGTGAAGTTATATTCTCAACATCCTTATCTATATAATAATTTCTATCATTAACTAATGAAATTTCTTCAATAATTAAATCATTTCTGTCCTTAATTAATCGGTACGTAGCTGATAAAAATTGCTTACCTGAAATGCCTTTGAGCGATTCAATTATATCAGCTACCTGAGTTCCCGAGAATCCATATGGCCGTAAAAGCTCGTATAAAAAGGTCGTGAGTGGATTAAGTGCTTTTAGCTTTTCGAGACTTAATAATATTTTTTGATTTTCCGATCTAAAAATTGATTTACGTGTATTTTCAATGCTTCCATCATAAACTGTTTCGACATCTTTTAACTTAGAAATATTTTCAATTAAGGTTTCACGAAAACTAGGATTAATCTTTTCAAACAAAGGAATTATTTCATGTCTTATAAGATTACGACTATATTTCACCAATTTATTTGATGAATCTTCACGATATTCGAAAGAATTGTTGTTAATGTAATTGATAATTTCATTTCTGGAAGCATATAAAAGGGGTCTAATAATATTTCCTGCTTTTGGTTTAATTCCTGTAAATCCTTTAATTCCAGAGCCTCTTGTTAGATTAATTAGAAAAGTTTCAATTACATCATCTCTGTTATGAGCAATTGTTATATAATCGTAGCTGTACTTTTCCCTAATCTCTTCAAACCAATCGTATCGTAAATTTCGGGCAGCCATTTGTATTGAGATGCCTTTGTTTTCCGCAATATTTTTTGTGTCAAATCTGTTAGTAAAAAGAGGAATGCTATATTGGTTTGCAAGATTTTTAACAAATAACTCATCTTGATCAGATTCATTACCACGCAATTGAAAATTACAATGAGCAAAACCAATTGGAATTTCCATTTGTCTTAGTAAATGGAACATACAAACAGAATCTATACCACCACTAATTCCAAGAAGTAATCGATTTTTACCGCTAAATAATTTATTTGAATAAATATATTTTTGAAACTCCTGTTGCATAATATTATTTAAATACTTTTATCATAGCTTCTGCCTTGAGCATGCATTCTTCATATTCCTTTTCGGGATCGGCTAAACTTGTTATTGCACCACCAACGGTAAAAGATACGTAATTTCTTGATTGGTTGTATAAAATACTTCGTATAATAACGTTAAAATCGAAATCATTTTCTGGAGTAATAAATCCTACGGAGCCAGAATATAAGCCTCTTTTAGTTTTTTCATATTCTTCAATTAATTGCATGACTCTTACCTTTGGGGCTCCTGTCATTGATCCCATAGGAAATGCATTTTTAATAATATCAATTATATTTGCATCATCTTCAACTTCCGATGTAATTGTTGAAATCATTTGGAATACTTGACTAAATCCATATATACCAAACAATTCTTCAACTTTTACAGAACCTTTTTTAGCTGTTCGAGATAAATCATTCCTTACTAAATCTACAATCATAACATTTTCGGCTTTTTCTTTCGGATCATTATAGAGCTTATCTTTTAAATAAGTATCTTCTTTTTTATCCAGACCTCTTTTTATGGTTCCTTTTATTGGCTGAGAAATTATCTTGTTTTTAACTTTCTTTAAAAACCTTTCAGGACTTGCAGACATTAGATATTTGTCTTTCAGTTTATAATAGCTTGAAAATGGAGAAGGTGAAATTTCGTTTAGCTTCAAATAAATATTTATCGGATCAATAGATGAGTTGCTGTAGAATTCATGGCAAAAATTAATTTCATAAATATTCCCTTGTTGAATATGATTTTTTAGTTTTTTAATTGTTCTAATGTATTCATCTTTATTAAATCTTTGTTTCAACTCTATTGACAAATTCTTTTTCTCGATTACTGACAAATCGGTAGATTTAATCAATTGAACTATATCTCTAATTTCCTCTTCAGTAAACTGATTCTCGTAATATAGAAAAGATATTTTTGAATCTTTTGCGGTAATAACTACCTCTGGAGTAAAAAAATGTAAAGATGGGAAAGCTAAATCGTCAAAATTATTAGAAGTTAAATTTTCAATTTCGTTTTTTAAATCATAAGTGAAATATCCGAATAGCCAATCTTTTGTATTTTTATTAAATTCATGAAGATTTTTAAAACTATCAATACCCGTACCTGTTATTTCTTTTATTGATCCCAGACCAGCTAGGAAATCATATTCGTAATAGGTGTGTTCAGAATTATTTTTATTGAAATTATTACTATCAAGTAAGGCAAACTGTTTAAATCCATTTCCATAAACTAAAAGTTTTCTTTTAAAGTCATCGTTGTTTTCTATGGAAATAATTATTTCTTTTCGCATTTAGCAAAAATAAAAAAAGCATTTCGAACTGAAATGCTTTTTAATGATTAATAATTTATTACTATTTACTTAAATAATCTGCAATTCCTTCTTGAGTTGGTTTTAATGCTTTATCACCTTTCTTCCAATTTGCAGGGCAAACCTCACCGTTTTCTTCGTAAAATTGCAGTGCATCAATCATTCGTAATGCTTCATCAACACTTCTCCCTAATGGCATATCGTTAACAACTTGATGGCGTACAATTCCTTCTTTATCAATCAAAAATAAACCTCGGTAGGCCTGTGGAATTCCATAAAAAACGCTTTCTCCGTTTTCGGAATAATCATATTCTCCTGCAAGTACATCAAAGTTCTCGGAAATTGTTTTGGAGAGATCAGCAACAAGCGGATATTTTACTCCTTTGATACCACCATCGTTTAATTCTGTTTGTAACCATTTCCAATGCGAAAATGCTGAATCAACCGAACATCCAACCACAGCAACATTTCTTTCTTCAAATTCTTTCATTCTTTCTTGAAATGCTATAATTTCTGTTGGACAAACAAAAGTAAAGTCGGCTGGATAAAAATAAAATAATACATGTTTCTTTCCCAAATATTGCTCAAGTGTGAAGTTTTCCACTACTTGATTGCCATTAATAACAGCATCTGTTTTAAATATCGGCGCTTTTTTTCCTACTAATACTGACATAAATATAATTTTTAGAATTCAAATTTTACTTATTATTTAATTGGTAAGTAAACCAGCAACAGAGTGAAATGTTTAATAGAAAGTATAAAAAATTTAATTGTACTCAATAATATTCGGTGCGGTGGGTTCAAAATCTATAGGTCGTTGTGTATTTTCTCCCGAAATAATTAAATAGAAATGCTCTGCATCCATTGGAATTACAGGATAATAAGCAAATTTTATCTGGAAAGTTTTAAAAACTAAGTTTTCATTTCTTACTCTAATTCCAATACCTATTCCTGCATATAAAGTATTCTCAAAGACGGATTTATTTTCTGGTCCTATTAAAGCCAGGTCTCCAAATCCATAAACCAAAAATCTAAAATTATAAACGTACAAATTTGTAAATGCAACAAGTTCTGAGTGAAAGGATAATTTTTGAACACCATATAAATAATCACTTGAAAGGATTCCAATATCGTCATAGTTTAAAAATAGTTTTTCATCACTAAACCGGTTAATCCCTCTTGTATAATTTACACTTAAGAATTCTCTTGTTTTTTGTCTATTAAATGCGTGTAAATTACTAATTGCCTGTCCTGTTATAGAAAATACACCTTGATCAAGTTGATCATTATAATATAATCCGCCTAATTCCACATTAAGGTTTACATAACCTACTTTAGGATAATAATCTCCTTTAGCAAAGCGAAATCCCCAATATGGTCTCTTATAAAATTCATCCTTTTCAAGTCCAGTATTAAACTGAATCAAACTACCGATTGGAATGTCTTCAGTTTTACCATAAGAATATATTAAATTTGATTTGAAATATTTTTGTCTTGAAAATGCAATACTTGCTAATAATAATTGATTATCATGATATAGAAAATTATATCTTTCACTTACCGTAGGGCCTTTATAAAAAATATTGTTTATATATCTTGCTGAAACAACAAGTTTGGTTCTGTTTTGATATTTCAAATTCCTGGTATTTATTAGAAATGATCGTCCAAACCAGATATCTTGTGTTGCATAATTTAATTTAACATTATATAGTGTAGTATCTGTTTTTACTATATCTCTACTTGTAGATGTTCTTTTAAGTTTAAGTCCTCCAGCCCATTTAGTGCTATATGCAAAGAATGATCTATTTAATTCTAACCCAAAGCTTTTAGTTTCAAAAGCATTTAAATATTGAATCTTTGTTTTTAGAAATGAGCCTCCTAAATTGTTAATGTTATAATTAAATTTGTAACCTGTTGTTGGATTCTCCTCTGCATTTAAATAAAGGCTTCCTGACAATTCGTGTCCAAGTCCAGCAATATTATTTTCATATAATTCTATTACTCCAGATTCCAGATTAAATAAATCAACATAAAATCCAGCAGAATATACATCTTTCGTTACGATAAGAACGTCTACTAGTTCAGTGAAACCGGGAATTTCTGCAATCTGTATAGAAGCCACTTTAATATATTCTAAGCTACGAAGTATCCTTTCATTATCAACTAAAAGCAAAGGGTTTATTGTATCTCCATTATTAAAAAGAAGATTGTTTTTTATAATGAATTCTCTGGTTTTGACATGTGTATTATTACCGGCTCTGTATATCCAACTTGTAGCATCTGTTGTTGTATCTTTTAGCGTAGGTCCGAAAACATCAAGTTTTACAATTTCAATATTTCTAATTACTTTACCAGAATATAAATTAAAATATTCTTCGTTCCGTAAATCTTCTATACCAACAAATTTCCCAGAACAGGATTTATTAACAAGAAGTAAATTGAGTGCCGTTTTTGTTATCTTATTTGATGAGGCCCTGGCAGTTAGTGAATCATAAAATCGATCATATCTTAATTGTTTGTTAATATATAAACTGTCTTGTTGAAATGAATCTGCATTATAATAATTTATTGTATCGCTTTTGAGATTATTACTTTCCCCAACCTGACTAAATAATGATAGTGGTATAATTATAACTATGAAAATAAAATAATATTTAAATTTTCTATCGCTCATTTAGTATTATGAGAAAAAAAGGTTCAATAATTTATTACTGAACCTTTTTTTATGAATTATATTGTTTTAGTTTAACCCAAGGATTTCTTTCCCCTGTTTAAATCTAATATCTCGTGGGATACCAGCTTCATTAATTCTATCCAAATCTTTACGTAAAACTTCTTTTATTTTACCATCAGACTCAACCCAAGTTTTTGCTTCTTCATAATTCCCATCACCTTGAATGATTAATATTTTTTCAGTTAATTCATTCATTGCAATTTTCATTTTATCAAAATCAACTTGGTATGTTCCGGTAGCATCATCTCTAGTGAAAGCACCTTTTTCTTGAAAGAAATAAAAACGCATCATATTAGCTTTACCATGAGAACTTGCAACACCAAATCGTGCAGAACGAAATATTCCAGCCATGAATGTTACAAAGTTATCCATTAACTCGCCATCCGTTAGTTCTCCCATATCATAAAGTTTAGTAACTACATAAAGGCCAAGAATATCAGCTTTACCTTCTTCAATAGAAGTGTAATAGTTTTGTAATGCTTCTCGAACTGTCTGGCTACCCTCAGTTGTACTACTCATACCTAAACCATGTGCTACTTCATGAAACATTGTATTCTCAAAGAATGCATTAAATTTCACGTGCTTTCTTTGATTTTCTACAATTAAAAGATCCGCAATTGGAACTAATATTTTATCGAATTTAGCTCTCATTGAATTTTTCAATTGAAGTTTTCGACTTCCTTTGTCTAATCGAACTTGTTCATCGTTTGGCAGATTAATAGCAATTGTTTTACTACCGGCATTACAGTCACCTGCATAAAATACAGCATCATAAACTCCTAAATCTGAATCACTTCCAGGAGCTTCGCTTTTATATTCATATGGTACAGGTAAATCTTTTTGAAACTGAGGAAGAAAGGCAGCAAACTTATCAAGTTTTTTACTCCACTCCTGATCTTTTATTAATATAAACGCCTCATGAGCAGCTTTATAACCATATAAAGCATCCTCATAATTTTCAATTGGACCAACAATAAAATCAATGTCGTTTGATTTCATTTCCATCCAGGCAACGTCACTTTCGTAATAATCATCGGTTTGTAATGCTTTTACTCTTAATTCTAAATATTTTTTAAAACCTTCATCTTTAGCTAATGAAGCAGCTTTTGTTATCAGCTCAATCGCTTTTTCTGTTTCTTCTTTATACGCTTCGTAAAATGGTATTGTGTATAAAGCTCCATTTTCATCTCTACGAATAAGCGTATAAAGGTTAGTTTTATCTTCAGCTTCAAGTGCTTCAAATTCTTCTTTTGTCATATCAACCGGATAATAATTTGCTCCTAATGGTTTTGGAATAGTATCGAAAAAAGGAGTATTGTTGTTTAATCTCTCCCAAGGTCCAAAATTAATTTTCACAAATTCCTTAACTACAGGATCAGAAATTTTATTATTTAATTCTTCTTTATTTCCATATGCTTGTTTCCAGAAAATATCTTCCATTAATTTTCCTGCTTCAAATAAATATCCAAGCATTTCTTTTTGGTTTTCAGTTAAGTGGCTAATATCTGAAGTTAGTTCAACCTCAATAAACTCATTTACTTTTTTCTGAAGTTCACTTTTTGTCTCCATTTTATCGGTTTGATTTCCACATCCTGCAATAATAATAAATGCAACAGATGCAATAAAGGTTAATATTCTTTGCTTCATAATATAAATTTTAATTTTTTTTTAAGATTTTGTTTAGCAGTGCAATATATAATAATGCAATAAGATTTCATAATAAATTGATCGTATAAATATCAAAATCAAAATGATTTAGAAATTTTATTATTTAGATTGAAAATCACATTATGGAAGGACTTGGAATAATTAAACTTTCTAAATACTAAATAATTATTTTGACATATTCTCAGCAAAGGATTTAATATTCTCTAAGCTGATTTTCGATGAACTATGATCAATATTAGCAACTTTTTTAACAATTGCTTTTTCAAAAAAATTCATTTTGTCAAAATCAAATGCACCACCAAAAAAACCATGCGCCAAAGCATTGTCTCTTAATTTTTCGGGAAATGCATTTCTAAACTGTTCTTGCGCTTTTTCACCTTCATACATACAACATATAAATAAGCCTAACTTTTTTTCAGAAAGGGGTTCAATATTTTTATCAATAAAATTTTTTATCTTTTTGTTAATCAACCCCATGTGAATTGAGCCGCCAATAATAACAGTTTCGAAATCTAATAAATTAATATTTTTATCCAATTCAATATTAAAAATTTCAATATTCGTTTCAAGTTCGATCGCTAAAGTATGAGCGCACTTTTCAGTACACCCTTCTCTGGTTGCATATATTATTGCTGTATTCATATAAAAGCTTATTTTATTAAGCAATAAATATAAGGTAATTTTTAAAATCTTAAAAAAGAATCAGATTAATTAAGACTAGATTTAAGTAATTCTGTCCATATGGACATACGTAGTTTATTTTGCTCTTCATCAGAATTATCATCTAAGGGTAATCCAACAAACTTATCTCCAAACATTGATAATGAAGAAATAAATTGGTAACCATCAGTTGGAAATTCCCCAACAAAAATTACACCTTTCCCTTCAAGGGCTTCAAATATGATCCCCATTGAGTCAGCAAAAGACTTGGGATATAACGATGAATCACCCGTGCCAAATATTGCTATCTTTTTACCTTTTAAATTAGCTTTGACTAAAATATTAATAAGAAATTTTTCGAAATCAGCTTGTAAAATGCCTTCTCCCCACGTTGATGTACCAAGTATAATATTTTCGTACATTTCAATATCTTCAATTTTTGCATATTTCACATCGAAAATTTTTACTAAACCTGGTTCTAGATTTGCTTTTATGTTTTCGGCTATTTTCCTTGTGTTTCCTGAAGTTGATCCGTAGAATATGCTAATTGGTTTCATTAATGAATTTTAATTAAAAAAGCTGAATTTGTTAGTATATAAATTACAACAAATCAAACGTAAAGATGTTTAAAGTAATAGATATGGATATGTTTAATTTACTTAGGTAATATAGGATTATTAGTTTTACCAAAAGGCAAATTTAGTATTTTTCTACAATAAAAAAGATGAGTTTTTATGTAGAAACTCATCCTAAATTCATAAAATAATATGTTGTTAAAAAATGGTAGTATTAATATATTCTATTAAGAACTTTCCCCCATGTATTTCTTTTTCCAATTTTAAATTTTAATTGCTTACCCTCTTTTAAAATAATATTCAATCCGTTTGGAAAAATCCTCAAAGTATTGAAATATAAAATTTCTTTAATTTGATTTGGTAATATTTCCAGATTATATCCAGAGTGTTGATCTTCTTTTGTTTTAAAATAGACTCTTTGATTGGTTAAAATTAATTTGCCATCAATATTTGATTCTTCTGCAAAATAATTTGAATCACTTGCTTTAAGAACTAATTCGTTTGCTTTTAAATCGACTACCATGATTTTTGAATATTAAGATTTTTAATTTGCAATTCACATATTATGCCATAATCCTTATATCTCAATATAATAATAACTTAGCTATAATAATGCAATTTTGTTAGATTAAACTATTGTTCGAATACAAAACACATGTGTCCGATTTCAAACAGTCCTCAATTGTATTATAGACGATTGATAATTAAAAATGTTGCAAATAAAAACCTGATTTCTTAAAAAATCAGGTCTTTTTATGTTAAACTAATTTATTTCAGGATTTAAGTAACATCATCGGAATTAAATTTAAATCCCAAACGTTTACCAGTTTTCATTTTAGAATATTCCATTTTTGCATTTAATTGACCGACCGATGCAATCTTTACATTATCGTATGGAGGAACCAATAAGTCAAATTCAATTGCGTATATAATTGTTTTGAGAATAATGTCTTTTAGTATTTCCTTATTTAATATTGTTTTCCCAAAGTTGTTATATAAATATTCTTGTTGACGTTTACCCTCAACAAAGAAATGTTTTTCTAAGTTGACAAATATTCTTGTGATTAAATAACCTAAGTCATCCACTCTATTAAATTTAAATGAATCGGCAAGGAAGTTATAAACGTTTATTATTCCACTAAAACTATGTAATGAATTATCTTTTACATAAGCAAGTTTCCAAACATTGTGTTCTCTGTTGAATTCAAAGATATTTGAATGCATACTGAAAATGAGTATATCACCAGCAACTTTTAGCTCAACTTCAAATTGACTTCTTTCTTTAAATTGAAATCCTACACGAGGATCTTTTACTTGTAGATTAGAATTAAATTCGGAAGCAATTTCTTTAAGGATATACTTAAGCAATTTAAATACTTCCAAAGTTTGATCATAAACTTTTTGTTTTACAAGAGATTTCATCTCCAGAGCAGTTAGGATTTGCTCTTTTTTGTCCTTTTCTGTCATGTTTAATTATTTATGATGACTTTTCTAATAAGCTTTAGCAAATAACACACGTTTTTTTGAAGGTTTCCCAGAGAATATGCACTTACCTTCATCCTCTTTTGAATCTAAAGGAATAATCCTTATGGTTGCCTTTGTTTCATTTTTAATTTTTTGCTCCGTCTCCAGAGTTCCATCCCAATGAGCTAAAACAAATCCACCTTTATTTTTAATAATATCTTTAAATTCATCGTAAGTGTCTACTTTAAATGTATTATCACTTCTAAAGTCTAAAGCTTTTTGATAAATGTTCTTTTGTATTTCTTCTAATAAATTTTCAATATAATTTTCAATTCCCTCTTGAGACAAAGTTACTTTCTCAAATGTATCTCTTCTTGCTATTTCTACTGTATTATTTTCAATATCGCGAGAACCAATAGCTATTCTAATAGGAACACCTTTAAGTTCATATTCAGCAAATTTCCAACCTGGTTTTTGTGTGTCTCGATTATCATATTTAACAGAAATTCCTTTATCTTCTATAGCCTTCTTAAAAACATGAACTTTCTTGTCAATTTGTTTTAATTGATCTTCTCCCTTGTAAATAGGAACAATAACTACTTGAATTGGAGCTAACTTTGGTGGAAGTACTAATCCTTTATCATCGGAATGCGCCATTATTAAAGCACCTATTAATCTGGTTGACACACCCCATGATGTTGCCCACACATGATCAAGTTTTCCTTCTTTATCAGTGAATTTTACATCAAAAGCCTTAGCGAAATTCTGACCAAGAAAATGAGATGTCCCAGCCTGTAGAGCTTTTCCATCTTGCATTAATGCTTCTATTGCATATGTCTCAAGAGCACCGGCAAAACGCTCATTTTCAGATTTATATCCTTGAATTACAGGTACGCCCATCCAGTTTTCCACAAAATCAGCATAAACATTAATCATCTTTTCTGTTTCTTCAATTGCTTCAGCTTTTGTTGCATGAGCAGTATGCCCTTCTTGCCATAAGAATTCAGCTGTTCTCAAAAATAAGCGAGTTCTCATTTCCCATCGAACAACATTAGCCCACTGATTTACTAATATTGGTAAATCTCTATAAGACTGAATCCAATTTTTATAAGTATTCCATATAATAGTTTCCGATGTTGGTCTTACAATTAATTCCTCTTCAAGTTTTGCATCCGGATCAACAACAATTTCACCTGTTTTCTCATCCTTTTTCAAACGGTAATGAGTAACAACAGCACATTCTTTTGCAAATCCATCTACATGGCTAGCTTCTTTAGAAAAAAAAGATTTTGGAATAAAAAGAGGAAAGTATGCATTTGAATGCCCCGTATCTTTAAACATTTTATCTAATGCTGCTTGCATTTTTTCCCATATAGAATATCCGTAAGGTTTGATTACCATTGATCCACGTACTGCTGAGTTTTCAGCTAGATCTGCCTTTACTACAAGTTCATTATACCATTGAGAATAATTTTCTTCTCTTTTTGTTAGTGATTTAGCCATGCTGTGGTATGATTTTTGTAATAATTTTAATGATTTTATATTATTTTTAGAACAGCAAAAATAACTAAATAAATTATTAAAATATAACTAAACAGGAGGTTCATTATGAAAACAAAATTATATTTCTTACTATTTACAATATTATTGTTCGCCTCATGTTCGTCATTGCAACAAAGCGCTATAAATGACGATATATATTATTCGCCAAAAGACGAACCTGTACGTAGCAATATAGATTATTATAATCACTCATCTGAGGAGCAAGAAGTCGCTGCTGTAGACAACAAATATGATAAGGAGATATCTGCTGTTCTAGAGGATGAATCAATAGAAGACATTGATACGGTTATATATGAAAATGAAGACGAGTACGAAAATCCATACGAAAGTATTATTGTTGACAATTACGAAGAGTCATATCAGAGAAGACTTGATGCCATGAGAAGCCCTTATTACGGTATGAATAATTATTTACTTAGATTTTCTGATGATTATTGGTATGCACAAGCCTACTTTAATGATCCTTTTTATAATGTAGTTGTAGTGGGGAATAACATTTGGGTTGAACCATACTGGATGTCTTCATGGTATTCATACGGATATTC
>JAQIBH010000164.1 GCA_027859205.1 Bacteroidales bacterium
TTTTTAAAATTAAAGATATGGATTTCGGGATGTATCAGGTAAAAATATCTTTTATAGGTTATAAGTCTAAAACCATTGATAAGGTTATGATTCGACCTGATAATAATGTTGCTGATTTGGGCCAAATAACACTGGAACCAACTGTTGCAACATTAGAAGAAGCAGTTGTAGTTGCCGATCGTCCAACAATGACATATAAAATTGACAAAAAAATTATTAATGTAAGTCAACAACATACATCTGCTTCGGGAACTGCAGTAGAAATTCTTGAGACTATTCCTTCGGTTACTGTTGATATTGAAGGAAATGTAAGTTTGCGAGGAAGCACAAGCTTTACAGTTTTAATAGATAATAAACCCACAATTCTTGATCCGAGCGATGCTTTAGCCCAGATTCCTGCAAGTGCAATTGAGAATATTGAGGTAATTACAAATCCTTCGGCTAAATATGATCCTGATGGCACTTCTGGTATTATCAATATTATTACCAAAAAGAACAAATTACAGGGTTTTAATGGGATTTTAAATTTAAATGCTGGAATGTACGATCGATATGGTGGCGATTTTTTAATTAACTGGAGAAAAGAAAGAATCAATTTCTTTCTTGGTGCTGATCTAAATAACCGGAATATGGAAGGCGGCCGTACTAGTGAGAATAGAACAATATATAATGATACAACTTCTTACGTTTTATCCGATGGTGATTTTAAGCATGGAGGAAATTCATACAGTGTAAGAGGAGGTTTTGATTTAACTTTAAATCCAAATAATTCGTTAAATTTTGAAGCACGTGTGGGAGATAGAAGTCACGGTGGATCAAGTTTTACAGATTATGAGGAATATACAAATCCGGTTAGTTATAATAATTTATATACAAGTATTGAAGAATCTGATAGAGGCGGTCTTTATTATGATCTAAGTCTCGGATACATTTTAAAGTTTGAGAAAAAAGGACATGAGATTCATACTTTATTGAATTATAGTTACGAAGATAACAATGAAGAGTCATTAAATGAATTAAAGGATATTGCAGGAATCTTAACAAGTGGTCAAAGATCATTAGAGTCCGGATCAGAAAATTCATATAGGGCGCAGATTGATTATACTTTACCGTTTTCTGAAAACAATAAACTGGAAGCTGGTTACAGTGCAAGAATAGATAACGATAATAGTCTTGCTGAAATGTACCAGTATAATCCAACTACAGAAGTATTTGATTATATGACTGATTTTATGCATGACGTTAGCCATGAAAGTAATATTCATGCTGTTTATGGAATATATTCAGGTGAAGCCGGGAAGTTTGGTTATCAAGGAGGATTGCGTGGCGAATATACATACAGGAATATAACTTTGCAGGAAACCGGAGAATCTTCTGTAATTGATCGTTTTGATATATTTCCAACAGTTCATTTTTCTTATAATACTGAAAAGGAGAATCAGTTAATGGCTAGTTATTCAAGAAGAATTCAAAGGCCTAGAGGTTGGTATCTGGAACCATTTTTAACATGGTCTGATGCTTACAATGTAAGAATAGGTAATCCGGATCTTAAACCGGAATATATTGATTCATATGAATTAAGTTACTTGTACAAATTCGGAAGAAATACTTTTTCGACAGATGTATATTATAGAATAACAAATAATAAAATTGAACGAACACGAAGCGTTTATGAAGAAAATGTTTTTTTAAGTTCGTTCGAAAATGTTGGTAAAGATTATTCCTTAGGTGTGGAATTAATGCTGGGACTGGATATTATAAAATGGTGGCATATTGATTTAATGGGAAATCTTTATGATTACAAAGTTGAAGGTGAATTATTGGGTCGTAAATTTTCAGAAAGTAGTTTTAACTGGAACTCTAGATTTAATAATACCTTACGTTTAGGAAAAACAACACGTGTTCAGTTAAATGGAATGTATAACAGCAAAACGGTTACTGCTCAAGGTGAAAGAGATGGATTTTTTATGACAAATCTGGCTGTTCGTCAAAGTTTTTTAGATAATAAAATTGCAGCCACTTTGCAGGTAAGAGATTTATTTGGTACTATGAGTCATTCTTCGACTTATCAGGATGTTGATTTTTATTCATACTATGATTTCAGACCAAATACGCCTATTGTAACAATGACTCTATCGTTTAAGATAAATAACTATAAGCCTGATCGTAAACGTAATGGAGATAGTGAAGGAATGTATGATGTGGGAGGAGAAGAATTTTAGGAAATTAAAAAAGCTGCATCGGATAACTATCATGATGCAGCTTTTTTTAATTCATTATTTCTTTTTCATTGGACATGTACTAAATCCAAAAATTGTATAAAGCGGGCAAAAGCTTATAAAGCTTGTTAATAAAAAAATGCCAGCAAAAACCAATAAAACAATTCCAAATGTTCCTGTGATTACTTTCAGATAAAATAAAATTACAATCAATAAAGCAAAAATTATTCGTAGTGTTTTATCAATACTTCCCATATTCTTTTTCATAATATATTGTTTTCGTTTTTATTATTATCCTATAACAATATATAATTGAATATGTTTATTTGGATTAATTGTTTTAATTGATCTTAACAAAATCAAGATTCTTAAAATGAAAATCGTCGCTCGGCAAATCAATTTTGAATCCTGTTACTTTTGATTCAGGAATTTCAAAATTTATTATTCCAAATGGTAAAAAAGGATCTTTGAATACAATTTTGAAGGCATTTCCATTCCAATGTTCTAACTTACTTGTAAAAACCTTTTTAGCAGGAAGCAAAGTGCA
>JAQIBH010000167.1 GCA_027859205.1 Bacteroidales bacterium
GCTCAAAGATTTATTGATTTCATGTTTTTATTTGAACCATATACTAGCAATAAGGAGAAATTTAATATTTGGTTGGTTAAATCAGAATCTGAGGAATCCGGAACAGATATTCCGGGACATGATATTTTTAAGAATACAGTATTAAATAGCAATTTCTATACATTTGGAAGTGAGCGTTATTTAACAACGGCAGATTTTACTTCTGTAAGAGATGCAGCTTCTGTTGTACCTTATGATGATATTTGTATTTTAGTTAATTCCGAGAAATACGGTGGAGGAGGTATATATAATCATTATTGTATTTCAACTGTCGATCATGCTTTATCAAATGAAGTATTTATACATGAACTTGGGCATTCATTTGGAGGATTAGGCGACGAATATTATAATTCATCGACAGCATACAGCGATTTCTTTAATTTAGAAATTGAGCCTTGGCAACCAAATCTCACTACTTTAGTAAATTTCGATTTAAAATGGAAATTGAAAATGAATTCGGAAACTCCGATTCCTACTCCACGAGAAGATCAATTTAAAAACACTGTTGGGGTGTACGAAGGTGGCGGTTATGTTAGTAAAGGCATGTATAGTCCATATATTGATTGTCGAATGAAAACCAATGAAGCTGAAGGTTTTTGTCCTGTTTGCCAGGATGCAATGGCTAAAATGATTTCCTTTAAATCTGAATAAAAACTAAAAGGGGCTGTCCAAAAAGGACCTTAAGGATTCATATTTCGACTAGCTCAATATGACAAGTTGCTGTAATTCAGCTTGTCACACTGAGCTTGTCGAAGTGTTTATATTTATTCTTGCTTTATGAACACCCTCGTTTTATACTAATTACATAATTAGAAACTATTCTTTTCGAACATGTTTTCTTGCAATAAAATAGTATGTTACCAGTGAAATACCACCAAATAAGAAAATCATTGAAACATAGGCAATACCTTCTTCAATATTAGTAGTTTGTGATAAAACTTCTCCAAGTAAAAATCCAATGGCTATTCCTATACAGAATATACCATATTTTAAACTAGGAGATACATTTGATTCGCTATTAAAAATAGCAGCAGTTTGACCTTTTTCAATTAAGGCAAGTCGTTCTTTCCTTCTTACATATAAATGAAAGATTCCATATACTACTATAAACATTGCTATCGGAATTAAAAATTCTAAATCATTCATAATAATTTGTTTTAGTTTAACATTGTTTTCTTCCTATGACGCTAAGTTTTTAAAAGTGGTTACACTTTGCATTAAAAAAATTGTAACTTGACTTTCTTTCTTAACTTTATTGTAACCTAATATTAATTTTAAGCGTCATAATGATAAAATAAACCGGTTTGAAGCAAGATAAACATTATATTGAACGAGTTTTAAGGGGTGATATTAATGCTTTTAGTTATTTAGTTGATAATCATAAAGGAATGATATATACCATTGCTTTAAGAATGTTGAAAAATGTTGAAGATGCTGAAGAATTATCACAAGATACTTTTGTAAAGGCGTTTAATTCCTTAAAAGATTTTAAATTTGAATCGAAATTTTCTACTTGGTTATATCGGATAACTTATAATGGAGCAATTTCGAAATTACGGAAGAAACAAATTGAAATTTTGGATGTTGTTGATGTCGTTTTTACTGAGACTGAAGTTGTTTCAACATATAATGCAATAAATGAAATAAGAAAAAGCGAACAAAGAAAATATATTAATGAAGCAATCGAAAGCTTAAAAGAAGATGATGCATTTATTATAACAATGTATTATTTAAAAGAAAATACGATCGATGAGATTTGTGGAATTACCGGTTTAACTCTCTCAAATGTAAAAGTAAAATTGCATCGTGCAAGAAAGCGATTTTACGATGAATTAAAAGCAATATTAAAAGACGAAGTAAAAGCTATTCTGTGATATGAATAATAAAAAAATAAATACTGATAATTATACTAAAGAGTTAATTAGTAAAGGTGGAATTCAACAACCAAGCTCTGATTTTACTAAAAATGTAATGAGTAGAATATTAAAAAACCCTGCTATAAATATTCGTTTTATTACTAACGACGATAAAAAAAGTAATATTTGGTTATTAATATCACTGAGTATTTTGGTAATAGGTTTCTTTATTTTTTACTTTATTAAGTATAGATTTGATTTTTCAAATATTTCGGAAGGAATTCATACACCAAGCTTTCTGCATACTTTTGGCGATTTATTCTCAAAGTTGTGGAACGAAATAAGTTTATCTCCCTACATTTTAATTGCATTAGTTGGGGTGCTTTTACTTGTTATTATAGATAAAACTATTGTAAAATATCTTTATTCAATTTAGTGACAAGCTTAAAATGTAATTCGAAATATAACTGTTTGTTTACTAGACGATAAAATTTCTCTTTCACTTTTTATTTTTTAATTAACTTCTTATGTTTTAGATTTGGTCGAAACTTTACACCATTTCTTTAAATTGAAATCATTAGATAATAACATAATCATTGAAGGAATTCAAAATCAAGATAATTATATTCTTAAACAAATATATATAATATATTTTCCAACAATAAAACGATTTGTAATTGAGCATAGAGGCTGTGAACAAGATGCCAAGGATGTATTTCAAGAAGCCATTATAATTATTTATAGGAAGATAATGGAAGGTAATTTTATTCTCAAATCATCTTTCAAATCATATTTATATTCCGTGTGCCGGTTTATTTGGATAAAACAATTTACAACTAATAAAGAAAATACTGAAAAATTAGGTGTTTTTCTTGAGTATGAAGAAGTTCCAGATATGCAATTGGATGAATATAAGAAACATGAACAGTATAAACTTTATCAAAAACATTTTAAAAGACTCGAAGAAGATTGTCAAATTTTATTACAATTATTTTTGAAAAAGGTACCATTAAAAGATATTGCCGAAAAGCTGGGTATAGGAAGCATGCAATATATAAAACGAAAAAAATATAAGTGCAAAGAACAACTTGTGCGGTATATAAAGAGTGATGAGAATTATATAGAATAGTGATGGAAAGTAAATTCGATTTGATAGAAAGATATTTAATGAATGACATGTCA
The DNA here is from genome assembly GCA_027859205.1 of Bacteroidales bacterium. Taxonomy (GTDB): domain Bacteria; phylum Bacteroidota; class Bacteroidia; order Bacteroidales; family UBA12077; genus UBA12077. Next base: position 3,078 of record JAQIBH010000167.1, read on the forward strand.
GTTAGGGAAGAAGTAGAATTTGAAGAACTTCTTAAAAATAATCCTGAATTGATGCGTGAGTTTGTACTGAGAAAAGAGATTGACTGTGCTATAAATGAAGATGATATTTTAAATTTAAGGGATAATTTAGATAGCATTATAAATGAGAAATCAGCTTTTCCTATAAAGTTCAAAAGATCGTTTCTTTACTACACTGTTGCCACCGTTGTTATTTTGTTTATTCTTGTTATTAGTATTAAAATTTTACCATTAAGAAATCAAGAAATCACTGAAGTTTTTCAATCATATTATACTCCTTATCCGGCAATTGTCAGTTTCAGATCTTCAGTTGATCGGAATGAAATTGAAGAAATATTGCACGAAGCTTTTAATTATTATGATGAGGAAAAGTATGAATTGGCTTCAGTCTGTTTTAGGAAAGTTTTACATGTAGACAATACAAATAATATGAGTCAATTTTATTTATCAATTTGTGAAATAGAAAAAAATAATTTACAAGTAGCAAGTACATTCTTAAACGATTTAATAATTAAAAAAGATCATGTTTTTTGGGAGCAGTCAAGTTGGTATTTGGCTCTGGTTTATTTAAAACAAAACGAATTGAATAAAGCCGAAAATTTATTTAGAAAAGTTGTTCAAGAAAATATGGCTCGAAAAGCAGATGCTGAAGTTATACTTAAATACCTCAATTAAAGTGAGTTCAATATTAGAAAGCAAATTAAATGCTATGTGATAATTAAATAACAAAAATAACTTTTAGGTATCAAGATGTAAGTATCAAGAATCAAGACTGTTGTATATTTTTTCTTGATTCTTGTGTCTTGATACTAAATTTTTTCAGGGCCTGCAATACAACACACTCATAATCAGTCATATATAAGGATGATACATCGAACTAATGTCAATTAGTCTTTTTAAATCTGTAAAATATTGCAATCCCAATTATTAAAAGAACCCCTAATAATAAATAAAGATATCTTTTATAAGGGAAAAATAGAGCTTCGTTATTACCAATAACAACATAGCCGGACCAAAAGTAAGGATGAGATTTTAATTGATCGGCAGTTTTAATAAAATCTATTTTTGAAGCTTGAAGCGATCTTGATTTAGTTTTTCCCTTCATCAAATGTTCGTAAAAGGAAGTCATTAATTTAACTCCCGATTTATCTTCTACTGTCCAAAGTGTCATAACTATAGAAGGACATCCTGCATAAACAAAACCACGAGCAAGACTCATAACTCCTTCGCCACGTTGAAACTTTCCGCTTCCACTATTACACGAACTTAAAACGGTCATTCTACTGTTTAAATTCAAATTATATAATTCGTAAGTATTTAAAAATCCATCTTCAATACTGTCATTATTTAGTGTAAATGCCATTTTCGAATACATTGGATTCTTGTCATCTATAATTGTGTGCATGGCCAAATGAAGAATATCATACAATGGAGCAACTTCTTTAAATATTTTTTCATTGGCATTATTATCTATGTATTGATCGCCATTAAGTAATCTTGAAATTTCTTGCACTTCTTCTTTTATTCCTTTTAAAGGATATAATCTTTCTCTATATTCTTGTCTGAAAGAAAAAGAGTTGGCATTTAATTCATTCAAATTATTATAAGTAGGAGCAAACGCCCCGAGTTTTTTATCAGCTACATCAGAATTTGTATTTTTCTCGAATAAGAGTGAAGCAGAATAAAAATAATTAAAACTGTTTTTGTACAATAAATAAGGCAAAGCCCTATAATTTATTCGATTATTATCTATTTTCTCAGATATTAAAACTTCGAAAGGAAGGTAAGTAAGTTTTCCCGAAGGAATTATTACTAAATCCTTATTTTTTATCATGTTTTCAATAGGTTCAATTAAACATTCATAAACATAAAATGATGATTCCTGAAATTGATTAAATTCATTAATTCCATGATAAGAAAAGTTATTGTTGGATAAAGATTGTAATAAATTATCCAAATGATTATGAAACGTTGAGTCAATATCTTGAACATATATCTTTGAATCATTTTTACCAATAATTATTGTAAAAATTTTATTTTCAGCAGTAAAAAATTCTATCAATACTTTGTTTCGGGATAATTCCTTTTGAACTTTAATAATGCTTAAAGTGTTCTTTTTGTTTTTTAATGATTGATATTTTTGGAAATTTTCTTCAAGATATATGCTTAGTTTATCAAATTCCTGTTTCTTTTCAAAAAGGTATTTATTCCAATATTCTAATTTATTTTGATCTGGCTTTTGTTTTTTATTTTCTTCATAGATAAGCTCTTCATAATTCCAGATACTTTTTCTGAGCTGTCTTTCATTTATTATTATTGAATCGGGAATTCCTCCAATATTTAATGCCTGATTATTTTTTAGCGATTCGCTTAAGATAGCAGATTTTCCGGCTTCACTATAACTAAAAGCTTTTTCAAGATATTTTTGTTCTTTAGTTAATTCATGTAATTTATAACATGTTTGTAAGGCATTTGAAAAAGTTTCAAATTCGTTCGCTGCTAAAAATAATTTACTTTCCTCGCTTAAATATCCGGATCTTATTAAATCGATGCTTTCAATAGTCAGATCGTAGGTTTCCAAACTTAATTTAAGATAATTCTCATCATTGTTTAATAAGTAAATTTTTGATAAAGCATTGGCTTTGTTCTTGAGCGAGCTTAGTAATCGTGTTTTCGACAGTGCCTGATTAACTGTGGGATTTGTATTTATTTTAATATTATCAAAACTAGGAGACAAAGCAATTAAGGATTTCTGAAAATAAATCAAGGCACTGTCTATCTGATTTCTTTCTAAAAAGAATTCACCTAAATTATTATAACAATTAGATAAATCGGGATGTTTTTCGCCAATATTACTTGTATATATATTTATTGCAGAACGGAAATATCTTAATGCCATGTTACCATTTTTTAGTTTTGCTAGGAAAACAGCATAGTTT
>JAQIBH010000188.1 GCA_027859205.1 Bacteroidales bacterium
GCCAAATAATCGATGCACTCTTGTTCCGTTTTAAACATTTCTTCAAATTCCATTTGATTTGCTGGATATTTCATCCTGCAAAGTTAAAACTTTACGGGCGATGACTGGATACCCCATTAAAATTAAAATACGATCTGCTTGATTCAGTTCATGCTTTACATCATTTACAATCTGTTCTAATAATTTATATATTTCATCCTTACTTTTATACTGATCGCTCTTTTCTACATATTCATTAAAATAATTGTTGAATTTTATAAAGTATTCACTTAAAATCTGATCTGAGAATTCTTCTTTCAAGAACGATCGTATAAAAAATCTTACGTTTTCGATAAACGAAACCGTATAAAGACTAGAAATTAATGCGAATATTTTTATTAGAGTTTCAAGTAGTAATTTATTCATACATACTATCTTAAATTACGTTACTATTGATTCTTAAAAATTAATTCAACACAAGCACCCGCATTTTCTTCATTATATACATTAAATTCTCCATTATGATATTCCATAATAAGATTTATAAGGTACATGCTTAATTCATTATTTTTGTCAAAATCCTTTTCGTTAAAACGAAAAGGGGAATATATATTTTTTATGGTATCATCTGAAAAACCTTCTCCATAATCAATAATTCTACAAATTATTTTATTTTCCTTTTCAGCAAGATGTAACTCAATCTTATTTGCTTTTTTAGTATGATTAATGGCGTTTCTGATTAAAAATAATAGCGCTTTAAATACCAAGTTTTTATCGCCATTTATTATTATATCAGAGTTTTCATCTATAACATTAATCTCTTTTTGAGTAATATCTTCGTTTAACTCTAAAATACAAAACTGGAATAATTCCTTTAGATTAATATCTTCGGGATTAAAATTATAGTTTTTAGCACTTAGTTCAGTTGTAAGAATCGCTTTATTCGCAAACCTTTCGAGTTTAGAAACGGAACCTTCAAGTAAATTAAGCAAATCTTTTAAAGCAAATGCAGCCTCTTGATTTTTAAGTAAATGCAATGTTCCAACAATTCCTGTTAATGGAGCTCGTATTTCTGTACTTGTTAAGTTTAAAAAATACGATTTCATTTTATCCAGATTTCTTAGCTCAGTTAAAGTTTCTTCAAGCTTCAAATTAGTTTCTGTTAGTGCCTTCGTTTTTTTATCAACCTCCTGTTCAAGCCATTCATTTACATTCTTCAATTTGTCTTTACTCTCTTTTAGTTCAAGATGAGTTTTTATTCGTGCGTTAAGTTCGGCAGTATCGAATGGTTTATTAATATAATCTTGCGCATTTAATTCAAATCCTCTAATGGTACTGACTTTATCAGTTTTTGCTGTTAAAAAAATTATAGGGATATCATCGAAATCCTTATTTTTCCTTAAAATTTCGCACACTTCAAAGCCATCCATTTCGGGCATCATTACATCAAGTAAAATTAAATCGAAACTTTCTGTGTTTGCCCATTCCAGTGCTTCTTTGCCATTTAAGGCGTATTCAACATTGTATTTATTATTCACTAAAATATTACCTAGTACTTGTAAATTTTTAGGATTATCGTCTACAATTAATATATTGTGTGTGTTTTCGTCCATGTTATTAATGTTTTTCAATTTACTGTTTTTCTTTATACTGTAATATATTGATTAAAGTTTTAATTTTCAAAATCAAGTCTTTTTCATTTTCCACATTAAAAGATTTTATAGCAATTCTTAGGTCATTGCCATACTTTACAAGGTTTGTTATTGAATATTTCTCGCCCACTGCTACTGCTATTTCTGCTAATTCATTAACAACCTTTTTTGGTCTTATATTTTCGAGTTTCTTTAGTATTGGTATTAATTTACCATCAAGTTCTTTAATTAATTCTGGGAGTTTTTTTATTATTTCCTCTGTAAAGTCTGTTTCTTCTTCATCATCTACAGAAGTATCTGAAATTGTTTCGTATTCAATGTATTTTTCCAGAACATGCTTCAATTTTCTAAAATCAAAGGGTTTGCTAACAAACGCTGAAAAACCAGAATTTATCAGTTTTTTCTCATCATTATCTAAAGTAAAAGCCGTAACAGCTACAACAGGTATTTTGGACCATTCTGGTTTTTCCTTAATAATCTGAAGTGTTTCGTAACCATTCATTTCCGGCATATTAATATCCATAAAAATTAAATCGGGTTTTTTATCCCGAATCTTTTGTAAAGCATCGACTCCATTGATAGCTTCTACAACAGAAAAATTGAGTTTTTTTAAATATAATTCGAAAACTTTCCTATTATCTTCAATATCGTCGACAACTAAAATTTTTGCTTTTTTAAACTTAGCGTTCTTTTCTATAGATTCTGATACATCAAAATCAAAACCCTCATCTTCAGCAATCTGAACATCATTGAATATCACACTAAATTTACTTCCCTTATTGACAATGCTTTCCAGACTAATATCTCCATTCATTAAAGACACGAGCTTAGTTGTAATAGCTAATCCTAAACCTGTTCCTCCAAATTTTCTACTATCTTGACCTTCCATTTGTTCGAAGATCTTAAATACTTTTTGTTGCTGCTTCATTGCTATTCCAATTCCCGAATCTTCAACAGATATTTTTAATCTAACTAAACCATTAACTACTTTTGATGATTTTACTGATATTTTAATAAATCCTTTTTCAGTAAATTTAATCGCATTACTTACCAAGTTAATAAGAATTTGTTTTATTCTTAATTCATCTAGTACTAAATAACTAATTATGTTCTTATCCACATCGGTAATAAATTCAATCCTTTTCTCTTTTAGCTTAAATTTAAAAAGATCCGAGATTTCTTGTATAATGATTCTAACGTTAACAGCTTCATATCTTAATTCTATTTTACCTGCTTCAATTTTAGAAAAATCTAAAATATCATTTATTAAGCTTAATAATGTTTTGCCACTTGTTTTTAATGAATTTACATAATCAATTTGAACAGGATCCGTTAAATCGTGACTTAATACTTCAGCAAAACCAAGAATGGCATTCATTGGAGTCCTAATTTCATGACTCATACTAGCAATAAATTCACTCTTAGCTTTATTTGCTAATTCCGCAGTTTGTTTGGCGTTTAACAATTCTTCTTCCATTTTTATTCGATAAGAAATATCCGCTTCCAAACTTCGCAATTTTGTTAAATCCATAAATAACACAATAAAATTATCTCCTATTAATGAGGATCTCAATTGAATAGTCTTTTTTTCTCCATTTTTACACTTAACAATAGATTCCATTGGCTCCAAAGTTTTTGTTGTTTTAAGAGCTTTTGTATAATGAGTCTTCCATATTTCTATATGATTTTCTCTGTACTTTTTATCTGGATAAGCAAGCGGGTACCAATCATCTACCATAGGCATATCCTCAATAGTGTAACCAAATATTTTTACAAACTGATCGTTGAGCGATAATATATTATTATTTGCATCTGCAATAGCAATTGGAATTGGAGATAAATCAATAAACTGTCTTACTTTACGTTCACTTTTTTCTAATTCATCTTTCGACTCTTCAAGTTTAGATACTACTTGATTCTTTACACCAA
>JAQIBH010000033.1 GCA_027859205.1 Bacteroidales bacterium
AAATAGATTATTTTGTCTTGAATCTTGATACTCATATCTTGATACTTTGATGCCTAAAATAATAAAGAGTCTTAATATCATCTGTTTAGTCGTATTCTTATATCGAACTGACGTTATTACTAAACCTAGTCCACAATTTTTATTTTTGAGATTTAGGCTTTAAGCCAGAAACATATTCATAACTTTCTTGCAAATAATCTGATAATGTTTTTAAATCTTGCAATAAGTCATTTGGAACAACAACATATTCTTTCATAACAGCACCATGCTGGACGGAGAGTTTTGTCTTATATTTTTCAATAAATTCATTTCGACCTTGCTTAGAAAGTCTAAGACCCATCTCTCCTTCTTTATCTAAGAATGAAAACATATGTCCATTTACCGAAGTATATGGCATTGTTTTGCCTTTTCTTTCAATAGCCGGGTTTGAAGCTATTAACTTATCATATAACTCCACATTTTTGATTTCCGGAATTGTTTTGATTTTGCCATAAAGTGCTTTTATAATAAAAAATTACACTAGTGCCTGGGCTAAAAAGTTGTTTAGTGAAAAGCCAATCTCATACATTTTTGCAATTCTATCAATTAAATCTTCTTCTAATATTAGACCTTTACTTTCAACTTCTGTCATAAAGTAGAACTGTTTATTAGCTATCAAAGGCAATTTGTCTAGAATCTCGTTAAATTCAGGTGTAAGTTTTTTGTTTTTTTCTCCCATCACTTCGCCAAAAGTACTTTTAAACTCCTTTTTGTCAATAATATTTAAAAACTCCTTTTGATTATCTAGGATATGATTTCTTATGGATGATAAATCATCTTTCTCAATCTTATACAAACCTCCTCCAATATGAACTTTTTCGGCTCCAATGCCTATATAATAACCAGGGTATGGAGATTTTCTTCCGCCTTTAACAATAGCCGCACTTACATTTGTTTTATACGGTGTTTTATCTTTTGAAAAACGTATATCTCTGTTAATCCTAAATAAAGCCTTTTTAGTATCTTTTTCAATACTGTTGTCAAATTGTGATATGGCTAAAATAAGGTTTGTTACAAAATCATTAAATGGCTTTTTAACTTCAGATTCGTATACTTTTCTGTTAATATCAAACCATTCTTTGCTATTATTTTTTTCAAGTCCTGTGAAGAAATCGATAAATTCTAGTGTAAAAAATTTCATCATTTTAAAGTTTTAACAAATTCAAATGCTAAATCAGATAGTTCTTCCCATCTGTCTTTTTGATCATACCCTATAACAAACCAGCCTTTTAGTGGTGGTTTGTTTTTAAAAGGATCTAAAAGTCGTGGGTTTTTAATAGCAAAAGCTAAGGGACTAAATTCATCCCCTAGCCTAAAAACCATATCTTTTTTAAAATAAAACACAAAAACTTTGTTGTTGAACTTCACTCCCGGAGAGCTCATCATTTTTCCTTCATAAGTGCCCTTAAAATTCGAGATGATTTTTTCAACTAATTCATTATAAAAAACTCTTTCCTTTTCCATTGTTATAATAAATATGAAGTAAAAGTTAAAAATTAATATAATGTAATTTATTTTTTTACTTTAACTGCACCAAAAATTAACAAAGCTGATGTTAATAGGAAAAATGTAGCTCCTACGAAACCAACTAAATCAAATGCTGTTGATGGATAAATTGAACCTCTGACAAAAAGAGCGATAGGCATAATTATCATCAAAATTGCTGACCATGACATTAAGTTTTTCATTTTGTCCGAAAAACCGAGAGCTGGAATTACAAAAGCCAAAATCAAGTTATAAAGAGCAAAAGGCATCCCATGTGTATGAGCAGCGCGAATCATTGCTTCACCTTTATTAATCATGTAATGTCCATTGTACTCTGCAGGGAAACGAATATCGAAATTCATTCCAAGAGACATACCAACAAACGCAGATACCAAAAATAGAATAGCAGCTGCAATAAGGTTTCTTTTGTAAAAATTCATTTTCTTAATTTTTGATGTGTCCTACTTTGTTTTTTGGAGTTTTCGGAACAAATTTTTCTCCATCATAACAGATATAATTAAAATAATTTAACTTATATTAATTTCTTTTTACTTAGTTTCATTAATGTTTTTGGCTTCTTTAAAGCCATCAATCGCAAAAGCAGTATTAACAACAAATATGGAAATAAACATTGCTACATACAAAAACATATCAATTTCTTTAATTTGGAATTCAACATAAGTTAGACCTATTGCTCCTAAGGTAAAAAGTATTCCTAATAACACTCTTTTTCCATTATAAATATATCCGGCTCCCATAAAAAAGAAGTTCAATATTGCTGAAATAAATGGTTTTTTCATGATTTTTATTTTTTGTTTATTTAATTGAATGTAAAGCAACTTTATTTCCTTCAGAATCAATAAAGTGGGCAATAAATCCCATTTCTCCAATTGAAGTTTTAGGATTTAAAATTTTTCCTCCTAATTCTTCAATTCTTTTTAACTCATTACTTAAATCATCACAAAAGAAATATACTGTTGTACCTTCAGTTGAAGGAACAAAACCTTCGCCTTGTGCTAATGAACCTGTTGCAGATGGTTTGTCAGGTGCACCAGGAAACATTGACATTTTCATACCAGGCATTTCCATTAGATTTAGTTCAATTTTGAACACTTCTGAATAGAATTTTACTGCTCTATCAAGGTCAGTTACCGGAATTTCAAAATAATTTACTGGATTCATAATTTTATAGTTTTATTAATTAATTTATTGGTACAAAAGTAATTTCAATGTTGATATCATAAAATAGGCAATATTGACATTTATAGTGGGGTATATTGCCAGATAGTATTTTGTATTATGATATTTATTATCTTTACAATGTTTTTTATTAAACTCGCTAGATATGAAGAAAGTAGGGATTTTGGTTTTAGAAGATTGTACTCCAATGACGATGATCGGATCAATGGAGGTATTGAACAAGGCGGGTCGATATTACTATGAATTGAACGGTGTTTCAGAAAATGAATCATTTTTTGATGTAAGATTAATTTCATGGAATTCAAAAATGGTAAATACCGCAAATAACTATCCTATTTATTGTCACAATACAGTTGAAGATGTAGGACAATTGGATTTGATTATTATTACTGGTTTAGATGGTGATCTTGAATATCAGCTTAAATTGAATTATCATTTTGTTGATTGGATTAAACATGAGTTTAATAAGGGCACTGAAATTGCAAGTGTTTGTTCAGGCGCATTTATATTAGCAGAAACAGGTTTGCTTGATGGTAGATCGGCAACAACTCATTGGGCTGCTGTTGAATATTTTAAAATGAAATATCCTCAAATCACTGTTTTACCTCAAGAAATTATTGTGGATGAGGGGAATCTATATACTTCGGGTGGAGCAACTTCATATCATAATCTTATGATATATCTTGTTGAGAAATTTTGTGGAAAGGAAACGGCAATTTATACTTCAAAAATGCTTCTAATTGATATTAATAAAGAGCCTCAATCTTCCTATGCAATTTTCAGTACGCAAAAATTACATTCTGATAAAGAAATTCTTTTTGCACAAAAATATATTGAGAGTAATATCAACAAGCATATTTCGCTTGACGAAATTTCAGACGAGGTAGCGATCAGTAAACGTAATTTTATTCGCAGATTTAAAAATGCAACTGGTAATACACCAATAGAATATATTCAACGCGTTAGAGTTGAGGCAGTTAAAAAGGCTTTAGAAACTACACAAAATACAATTGGAGAGATTGTAAATAATGTAGGTTATGAAGATATGACTACTTTTAGGAAATTATTTAAAAGAATAACCGGTATATCTCCAAATGATTATCGTAAAAAATATACCCGATTAACTTATAGTTTAAATTAAACAGTAATTTCACTTTTTTTGGATTCGGTTTTTATTTTTCTATAGTTTAGCTCAACTCTGAGCATTAGAATTAATAGTATTAATGTTGATACTATTGCACGAACAGAATAGACTGTTGCTAAAATCCCCTTACTTGATAATAAAGCAAATATTGGTGCAATCATTAGTAATATCCACACGGAAAATGGCTCTGTGTTTTCTTTTGATTGCCATAATCGTCTTATAACTGGGAAATAGGCAATAACTAACACACTTTGGATCATTAAATGAGTTAAAAAGTGAGTTTTTGTCACAATCCAAAATAAAGAAATAATAGCTACCGCAATTAAACAAGCTTTATCAAAACTGGTAAATTTGGAACTTTTATCACCAAAGAAATAAATTACAACTGTTACTGTTGTTACTAATATTAAATCTGTTGAATTTAAAATATTATCCCAAAGGCTAAAATTATCATTTGCCATATAGGTAGTAAGACTCATTGCCACGGCGATTGAAAAGAAAGCCCACATAGCTAATGCAGGTTTAATTTTGCCTTTATAAGTTAAAACACAGTATCTTACACCAATAATAATATTAATTAAGGATACCGATATTATTGAAAATTCTTTCATTTTATATTATAGATTAATCCTTCAAATATAAATTTAATTCGGAAATAAGTTTTATAAATGAGATTGATTTTTTTTTATCAAAAAAGAATAAGTAATTTTAAAATCGAGAAAACCAAATCTGAAATAAAATGCTAGCTAAACAAATTGAAAATCTTGTATTTAAGAATAAATCAAAGGATGAACTTATTAAAATCACTATGAGTAGTTTAAGTGGATTATTAGCTGATGTTTATACTGGTGATGATGTTAATGCATTAAAAAAGGAATTCCCGGAAGGAATCAAAATTGAAGATATTAGTGTTCAGTTAAATGCTTCAGTAATTTATCTTGACAGCAAAGAATTTTCAGTGCCATGTATTGAAATTGCTATTGATATAATTCATGAAAAAAGCCAATATGAGATTGGTACGTATTCTCTTATTTTTGATGTAACATGTGAGCAAATTGATGAGGTTTTAGTAATCAATTAGTTATTATTGGAGGATTTTTTATAAAAAAGGCACTCATCCCTATAGTTATTGGATTAGAGCCTTTAGTTTATCTTGGTTTATCTTGCATTTTTAAAAGCTATTTTTAATTTCTGAGTCAGTAGTTTAGAAACTTCATCTTTAGTACCCATTCCATTCACATTATATATATTTTTTTGTTTGCCGTAATAATCTAAAACAAGCTTAGTTCTAATTTGGAAACTTTCCAGTCTTCGTATTATTACATCCATATTCATATCATAATATCTGCTTTTTTCGGTTTTACTACGCGCACTTAAACGTTTAATTGATTCTAAAGTAGGAACATCTAAATTAAAAACACAAGAAACCGAAGAGTTATACTTACGTAATAAACCATCCAAGATATATGCCTGAACAATAGTTCTAGGAAATCCTTTAAAGAAAAAGCCTTTGGCATTTGGATTAGTTTGGATCTGTTTTTCAATAAGTTTTATGGCAAATTCATCGGGTACAATATCACCTTTCTCCATATATTCCTTTGCTGCAAGTCCCATTTCAGAACCCTTTTCTATTTCTTTTCTAAGCAATGAGCCTGTCGAAATATATACTAAATCATATTGTTCAGCTAACAGATTTCCTTGTGTTCCTTTACCAGAACCTGGAGGGCCAAATAAAACTACATTTAACCAGGTTTTAGTTAATGATTGCTCAACTACATTTGTTATTCTATCAAAAATATCATCAACATCTCCTACCCCATCTACACTATATTTTATGCCCTTTTCATTATAAAAATCAGCAACAGGAATTGTTTTATTTTTATATTCGTTAAGTCTGTTTTTAATAACATCAATTGTATCGTCTATACGTTTTTCTTTTTTTGCTCTTTCAAGCATACGATCCATTAAAATATCTTGCTTAACTTCTAAACTAACCATGCAATTTAACGATGTATTTAATTTAAGAAGTAAGCCTTCTAATATATATGCTTGAACAACTGTTCTTGGGAAACCATCGAAAAGAAAACCATTAACATCTGTATTGGTTTTAATTTTTTTCTCAATAATTTGAACTATAATTTCATCAGAAACTAAACCACCAGTCTCAATAACGCTTCTTGCTTTCATTCCTAACTCAGAACCTTCAGCAATTTCTTCTCTTAAAATATTTCCTGTTGAAATGTAGGCTAAATTGTATTTCTCAATTAATTTTAGCGATTGAGTGCCTTTTCCAGCACCTGGGGGTCCAAATAAAGCGATGTTATACATTGAAATAAGTTTTAAGGTTAAATTGATTAACAGCTAAAATAAGTTTTATTAATTAATTTCACAATTTTAAAATTATAAAAAGAAAAGCCCCATAGAATAACTATGGAGCTTTATTGTATATAAAATCAAATTTAAACAACTGTTAAATATGCATAAGCATATGAGAACCTTCCACTTTCAGGAACCATTAATAAGATTTTCTCTCCCTTTTTAAGTTGCCTAGATTTAAATAATTCCTCAAGAATTATGTATATAGATGCTGAACCAACATTGCCAAATTTTGTTAAATTAGTAAACCACTTTTCGTCTGCAATTTCTATTCCTTGATTTTTTAATTCATCGTAAAGCTTCTGCTTAAAATACATTGATGATAAATGTGGTAAAAAATAATTAACATCAGTATTTGAATCAATATTCTTCTTTTTAAGTATTTTGGAAAGCGGAGTTATACATCTATCTACAACGTATTTATCAAGTAATTTTACATCTTGTTTAACAGAAAAAATCGATTTTTCTAACCAAAATTCAGGATCAAATTCTTTCCATCCAATTAAATCTCCACTTTCATTTTTCTCTGCACCTGCATACATACAAGCTTCTAACTCATTTGCGTAAGAAATGGTTTCTATCCATTCTATTTTTAATGATATTCCTTCTGTATTAGGTTTATTTTCTAATAACATTGCTCCTGCACCATCTGAAAGCATCCAACGTAAAAAATCTTTTTCAAAAGCTAATATTGGATTTTTTTCAAGGGAATTTGTACAGTTCATTTCCTTATTAAACTTATCGGCACGTAATAATGTTGAAATAACCTCAGAGCCTGTAGCAACGGCATTGTTTGATTGTTCTGATAAAATGGATAAATATGCATATTTCAGGGCATGCATGCCAGCACAACATACTCCGGAAGGTGAAACAAGTTCTAAAGGTATATTTTTTAACTTGCCATGTACCATTGAAGCATGTGAAGGTAATATTTGATCAGGTAATGATGTTCCGCAGGCCAAAACTTCAATATCTTTTATGGAAAAATTATCGTTTTCAAGATTTTTAATTGCATTAGAGGTTAAATCTGCATTATTGTATTTTACAGTTCCTTTTTTGTCAATTACATAATGCCTATTTATTATACCATTTTGCCTTAAAACAATATTTTTTGATCTTGAGGGTTTACCGTTTACCAGTCCTAAAATGGATTCCATTTCGTCATTGGAAACTGGCTCGTTTGGTAAAAATTTTGCTATGTTGTTAATATATACTTGATTCGGCATTTAATTATTATCTTAAAAATTTGACTTTGATTGAACTCCTAAATAATATTTTACTTCTTCTCGACTTTTTCTAATTCTAAAGATGGCAAAAATAAGAAAAAAAACATATTTCAATGGTGCAATTACTAAAATTGCAAAAGGAAAATACCATCTAAATAAATTTACCCTTCCTTTTCTGTTAGGATTGCCAGGTCCTCCCTTTTTCAATATAAAGTTTGCCCAAATCTTAAAAAACTTTTCTGCTGCGGTTTTTTCAACTGATAATAAATATGGATTTACAGTAACAGCTTTATTGTCAAGTAAATCGTCTTGTAATGAATCTATTTGATTATTTTCGATACTATTTTTTACAATATCTCCATATTTATCCGACTCATCGATATCTTTCTGAGAAATCCCGGGTTTTGGGAAAAATCCGAATAAACGATCTTTCTTCCCTGTGAAAAGAAAATAAGAGATAGTCGCAATTCCGGTAAGATTTTCGGCTCTATCTCTTAAAACAATATTACCAATTAATTTGCCTCCATTTTCTGTGATTTTGTTTTTCACATATTCTTGAGCAATAATCCACATATTTCTTATACCCAAAAGCGTTATAACGGGTTTATCTTTAAAAATCCTTTTTGCTTGATCTGAAAGTAAAAATGAATTTGAAGGAATAGAAGGTGACATATACCAAACAGTATATGCAAAAACAATTAAATCAAAATCTTCATTACCTAAATCCAGAGGTTTTATTTCACAGGGTATTCGATTAACTGACTCAGGAAATGAATCGAAAAACTCATAGCCTTTCCATGGAAAATTGTACTCTCGTACAGGTTCTATATTAGCATAATGAACCGAATAATTGTTTGATTTTTCAAAAGGTTTTGCAAAATTTTTTACAATCTCGGTTAATTGTCCGGATTGTGAGTAATATAAAATTAATATTTTTTGCATATTGTAAACAAAAGAGTGTTAAAATTATCTTGTAAAGGTGGGCTAAATTACTTGAAAATATCGTAAAACAAACATGTTCTACAATATTTTCACTTAAAGTTAATTAATTAAGGTTTACTATTTACTTGTTGGGTTTGATAGAAAGTATATAGCTAAAGAAGCAATAATAATGTTAATGATTAGTGTTGTGTCTAATCCACCTTCGAGATTGTCAATTATGTTAAAAGCAGAAATTAAAGTTATAACTAATCCCGATAAGACAGTGTATGTTGCTTTGTAAATAAATCCCGTTACAAAAATAATTGCAGCAGAAATTAAAAATAAAACTGCAATATAAAAATGCAGATCGTCTAAATGAAATTTAGTCATTGTATTAAAATATTCATCGTACGCGTAAAGTAAAAGTCCGATACGCATTAACCATATTGATACCGGTAATAAAGCTTTAATTGGTTGCATAAAATTGAATTTTTGAGTTTATAAAATGCTAAAATAATTAAAATAGTTAATATTAATATTTTGCACGTATTAAACTTCGTATTCAGAACTTTTACATTTATTTTCTATAGAATAATTCCTTTTAGTTTTACTAACAATTATAAAACTCATTCGTTGTTAGTAAACTACACTTCAATAACTTTAAACCTCGTCCGGTTTCCTTGTTAAAACCTTCATGACTTCCTTGGTTGGTTAAAATTAAAAAGAGGGTTCAGGTAGTAATTAAAATTGTAAAAACACTTCGACAAGCTCAGTGTGACAAGCCAGGATACAGCAACTTGTCATATTGAGCTTGTCGAAATATGTTTGCCACAAGTTCTTTTTGGACACCCTCTTTTCATTTTTAATAAGAACTATTCTATATCTGAGGCTAATCTTATACCGGTAAATTGCCAGCGTTTTTCCGGTTGGAAGAAATTTCGGTACGAAGTTCTGAAATGATCAAAAGGAGTTGCGCACGAGCCTCCACGTAAAACCATTTGATTTATCATAAATTTACCGTTATACTCACCTAAAGCTCCCTTAGCTTGTTTATATTTTGGATATGGCAAATATGCACTGTTTGTCCACTCCCACACATCCCCAATAAG
>JAQIBH010000042.1 GCA_027859205.1 Bacteroidales bacterium
ATAACGAAATAAATCTTAATTAGAATTAATTCAAAAATTCAATTTTGTATATTTTGTTAAGGGAGTTGTAACTTAATTAAAGAATCTTACTAGATGTAAAAATATGGTTATAAAAAAAGTTGCTTTGATATTCAATAAGGTTAAGTTACAATTTTATGCTTTAAATATTTTCATTCTGAAAATACTCTTTTTGGTTCACTGTCATATATGTCAAATTGGTAATTGTGTTGGAAACATAAAGATATTTAGCAAGGAAATCAAGCGAATAGTAATTTTCAACAAAATAAATTTAATTTTACTCATTTAATCATAAATAATAATCTATATTGCCTATAACGGTCATGGCAAAAAGCATTGGGAAAGAGCGAGTCAAATATCCAAGTAACCCATTGATGTTTTGCCAATGTTGTGAGTATGTTGCTACTAATAGTCTTTTAAGAAAATTAAGCTCATTCTTATGCTCTTATAAAATCTAAGCATTTACAATACTATTATTTCCTTTATTTAAAATCAGAAACATCTTTTCTAAGATCACTAGCTTCGCCAGTAAACCAACCATAAAAATATTTAGCATCATCAACTTCTCGTTTTAATTGAACTGCTAAAGGATCATTAATGGTGTAATTTCCTGAACTGGAATTTGCAGGACTTTCTTCACTAAATACTGATTCAGGATATGAATAATTCATCATTTCATGCCACGTACTTAATTCGCCACCAGATTCAGTATTTCCGCCAGACATAACATAAGCGTAATGTTCTCCATTATTATCATACATATGATTAGTCCAAGCTTCCGTAGTATTTCCTGTATCTCCCCAATTAATTCCATACATTCCATCTTCATAAGATCCATTTGTTGCAGGTATTGAAGAAGCTGATTCAGAATATAAAGCATTAAAACCACTCACGCCATGAATTGTTTTTGCATAATTATCTAAATATTCTTTTTGTGCGGATGTTAATTCAAACATAGGAATTATTTTATTCCAATTAACAACTCTACCATCATGATTTTCAAGACCACTTTCAACTTGTCCTTCTAAACATCTCATCCAAGTAAAGTCAGGATTATTTATTGCAACACCATTTGACATTCCAACATAATCTCCTGCTTCAGGAAACAAAGCAATCTTGTGACTTGCATCCCCTGGAATAATTCCAAAGTAAGGTTGTTCACAAATACTATCGTTTAAAGTTGTTCTTATAGGAACTACTAAATTGTATTCCATATTTCTTAAAGTAGGATGTGAAACTTGAATATAAAAAGTTGAATCTGTAGGTAAATTTTCTAAATGAAATTCTCCATTGATCGGTGTAACAGGTCCAATAACTTCATGTTCACCATTTAATATTTGTGCACTTGCATCAGTAATATATTCTCCAGTAAGACCATTTATTATTTTAAAATCTGCATCTAACTGTTGACGTAAAGGAGTAAGATAATGTGTAGGTTCAAAATAAGCACTTGAAGTATCTATAATTTCATGAAAAACAGTAGTTTCGTGTTGATTAACACCTGTAGTATCACAAATATATGTGAATGTAGCTTCAGATAATGCTTTAGTGTTTACAGGTTTTTCTTCAACAATATTTTCTAAATTTTGTTTAGCATTATGTTCGTTTAGTTTATCAAAAAGAAAATCAGGAATATGTCTTGAATTAGCATCTTTAAAAAATGTTGTTTTTCTTGCAGTTATGCCTTTTTCAGTTTCAACTACTACACCATATGCTCCGCTAGAAAATTTAGAGCCATCCCAATGTGCAGTAACGTAATCTCCATGATCATTAATTTTTAAGTTATCAAGTAATTGTCCCATGAAATTAAAAACTTTAGCAGATAAAACTTTTGTTCTTTCACCTTTAGTTCCATCATAAGCAGCACTGAATAATAGATTATTTCCATAAACTTCCATGAAATTTTCATTACTAGGAATAACTGTAGTTTCTATTCCAGTATCAGGATTAAAAATATCATAAATGTAAATTAAACCATTGCCATCAAAAACAGCTTTGTGATATAATGAATCAGTACCATTGTTTAATTCTAAATACATAGTAGTTCCTGGAGGCCCTCTAAATCGAGGACTTGTTTGACCAAGTACTTCAGGTAAATATGTTTTATATAAATCTAAATCAGTAGCGTTAGTGGTACCAAATAGTAAGATCAGAATAAGACAGATTATAAGGTTTTTCATAAAATTATCCATGTTTTATTTGTATATGAAATTGCAATACGTAATTTAATAAATGTTTATCTAACATCCTAATAAGATTACAGAATGAGCTTAATTTGCTTTATCTTTTAAACATTAGTAGCAATTACCTCACAACGGTCATGGCAAAAAGCGTTAAGCCAAGACAAGTAGGGTATTCAAGTCATTTTGCCAATGTTACAAGCTGTAGCACCCAACCATCTATATGTCATGACCGAGTCTTAAAATCGGCACTAGTCTGTCTCCTTTATCTTCGATAATCGCACCAAATTTATACCAAATAGATAACGATGCTATATTATTTTTCTCAATAGAACTTGATACGATTTTTATCTGCTTACTTCGAGCAAATTCGAGAACTTGTTTGAATGCTGCAGTTGAATATCCTTTATTCCAATACTGACTACCAATCCAATAACCGATTTTCGCAGAACTTTCAACAGGATCAATTTTGCTAAGAGAGATAAGACCGATAGCTTGATTATCCAGCAGTATCGAAAATAAGGTAGCTTTGTTTTTCTTAGCCCAATCAGTATTAAAGCTAATAAATTCATCTGTTGAGATTGATTTAGTGCTTTCTCCGAGCGTTTTTGCGAGGATATTGTCATTATTCAAGATAGAAACCAAATCATTTATTATTTTACTGTTTCCTTCTTCGATATTTTTGATGGTTATAGTCATTTTTACAATTACTAGAATGCCTTATCATGCTCAATCGGATCATAACCCAGACCGAGGCATTTTTGTATTTTCCATTCATTTTCTTGTTTTATCAAATCGAGAGTTTCAATATGTATCTGATTTTCTTTGATTCCATTTTTATCAAAATCTGGAACATGTATCTCAAACCACAATATTACTTTTGCAGTGTTATCCGGAAATATTCCTGAAGTAGCATCTTTTAGTATGAAAATTGAATTTGAAAACCCTTTATGTTTCCACATATTTTTATACCAATCTGCAATCTCTGTAAAACCAAGATGATTTTTCATTTCACGATGAAGAATTGCATTACTATCAAAAATTGATTCTAAAATCCGCAAATCTTTTTTATTCATGCATTCCACAAACAGTAAAATAAATTCTTTCAAATCCTGTAATTCTCTTGTATTCCAATCGGGCATTTTAAATCCTTTTCTTAGTTGGGTGCTATTGCTTGTAACGGTCATGGCAAAAAGCGTTAAGCCAAGACAAATAGGGTATTCAAGTCATTTTGCCAATGTTATGGGTATCTTGCCGTTAATCTTATTCGTATTCATAAACTTTAATACTGTTTGTT
>JAQIBH010000049.1 GCA_027859205.1 Bacteroidales bacterium
GTATCCCATTCATATACCTTTAACATAGAACCTTCAGGATAATCAGCTGCAGGCCAATGATATAATTCTCCGTATAAAACATGAGAATCTGCTGAATATGTAATCATTGTTGAACCATCTGTTGATGCTCCTTTAGTGATTAAGAAGTTTGTACAAGCATTACTTGTATTTACCAGAAGAACTGATAATAGAGTTAATGAAATTATTAAAAATGTTTTTTTCATAGTTACTTATTATTTGTGATTTACATTTATTTTAAGTTGAATTTGACAAAAATAGGAAAATAATTATATTAAAACAGTAAAAAAACAATTTTCAAACATCAATCTGTAAATACCAAAAAATTAAAAAGTTTCTATAATTTAAAAAAGTTTCTTTAACGTATATTATAAAATCTTTTTTGATTTGTTTTTTGGTATTTGATAATTGTTATTTGTGATTATTACATCATTAATTCAACAATTCTGGTTCTATCTTCATCCGTTAAAGTATGAACCATACCGTTTATTTTATTTTTATGCATTTGATCAATAATATCTTGCTGTTTATCATTACCAATGTTAATGTTCGATAGTTTTATAGGACAATCAATTGATTTAAAAAACTTTTCGAGATTTTCAATAGTTTCATCAGCAGAATTTGTTCCGAATAACTGATTGCCTAATTGTTTAATTCTTTCTGGAATTCTTTCTTTTTGCAGCTTTAACCATGCTGGGTATGCAATTGTGAGAGTTGCTCCATGAGCTGTGTCATACAAATACGATATGTTATGTCCAATGTCATGTACTCCCCAATCGCCACTTTTTCTTCCATAATTGGTTAATCCATTTAAAGCGGAGGTTGCAGCCCACATTATATTTGCTCTATACTCATAGCTTTTAAGATTTTGTAATAAAAGAGGTCCATATTCCATGGCTTCTTTAATTATTACTTCAACAAAACGATCGGATAAAGACGCATCTCCTTCGCCAAAATATGCTTCTAAGGCATGTGCAATTATATCGGCAATACCATAGGCAGTATAATTTTTTGGCACGCTAAAAGTAAATTCGGGATCTAGAAACGAATGTGCCGGATAATTTAATGATGTAACATAACCTATTTTCTCACCCGTGTCTTGATTTTGTAACACGGCAGCACCATTCATCTCAGTACCTGTTGCTGCTAAAGTTAAAACTGCGATTAAAGGAATAGTAGTTTTAGGTTTCACTTTATATTTCATAATAGCCCATGGATCGGAATTGTTTGCAATAGCTAAAGCCGTTATTTTAGCCGAATCTATTACACTTCCTCCACCCACAGCAAGAATTACATCAATATTGTTTAATTTACCAAGTTGTGCCGCTTCTGAAACATCTGTAACTAACGGATTAGATTTAATACCAGAGTATTCAATAATCTCAGCATTTATAGATTTTAATTGATTTATTACCGTATCGTAAATACCATTATTCTGAATTGAACCTTTTCCGTGCATCAATAATACACGAGTACCATATTCAAGAATTGTTTCGCCAAGTTTATCAGTTACTCCTTTACCAAAATGTAATTTTGTTGGAATATATGCTGTAAAGTTTTCCATAGGACCTGATTTTAATTTTGAACAACAAATTTATCTGTAATATTTTTAATTATGCTTTTTTGAAGAATAATTTATATACAGATATTCAAAGATATAGTTATAGACAAAGTTTCTTGATTTTAGTTTAAGGTAAATTGTAAATATTATCATTCTATGTAAAACTTATTTTGATGAAACAAAAAAAGCCTGTCATAAGACAGGCTTTTCAAATACAAATAAGTTAAACGTAATTATACGATTTTAACATTTACTGCGTTTAGTCCTTTTTGACCTTCTTCAACATCATAGCTTACTTTATCACCTTCAGCTATTTCGTCAGTTAGTCCATTTACATGTACGAATACATCTTTACCTCCGTCGTCTGGAGTGATGAATCCGAATCCTTTAGAATTGTTGAAAAATTTTACTGTACCGTTACTCATAATTTATAAATTAAAATGAGCTACAAATATACGATTTTATTATTATTGTGCCAAATAATTAATATATTGGATTAATTATAATGCACCATTAACAAATAACTCCCCCCGAAGAATCTCTTTTTGCTCCGGTAACTGATGATAAACAATTTACTTTATTTTCTAATTTAAGAACACCTAAGAAAGCAAAAATGAGTGCTTCTTTATATTCAATAATAATATTATTAGGAATAATAATTTGAGATTTTGTTTTTTGTTTTATCAATTCGAGTAAAAAATCATTGTAAGCACCACCACCAGTTATAAGTGTTTTATACTTATTATCATTTGGGATTGTGCTAGAAATTTGCTGTGCTATATGTTCGTATATGGTTCTAATCTGATCCTTAGTAGTAATCTTAAAGTCTTTAATGATAGGAGTGAAGCTAGTATCTAACCATTCCTTACCTAAAGATTTAGGATATATTTTGTTATAATAATCAAGATTGTTTAATTTTTTTAAAAACTCACTGTTTATTTTGCCCAAACGACCTAGTTTTCCACCTTTATCAAACGGAGATCCTAATTTATTAGCTAAAGAATTTAAAATAATATTTGCAGGACAAATGTCATATGCAAATCTGATTTCATCTTTATCAAAAGAAATATTTGCAAAACCTCCAATATTTATGCAGTAATCATATTCAGAAAAGAGTAATTTATCGCCGATAGGAACAAGAGGCGCTCCATGTCCGCCCAACGCAACATCTAATGATCTAAAATCTGAAATTGTTGTTATTTCTGTTGCCGAGGCTATTTCATTTCCGTCGCCAATTTGTAAAGTAAGTTTCTTTTCAGGCTGATGAAACACAGTATGTCCATGTGAAGCAATTAAATCAATTTTAAAATTAGTATTTTCTAGGAAAGTGAGAACCGATTCACCAATAAATTTGCCAAACCGTTTATTCAGTATAGAGAGATTCAAGCCATTTAAAGTTGCCGCATTGGATAGTTTTTCTTTCCATTCATCTGAATAATCAACAGTTATGTATTTAAGTATGGAAAAGCTCCATTTACTTTGAAAAGTAAACTCGGAAAGAACAATGTCGAGTCCATCCAAAGATGTTCCTGACATAATTCCAATTGCTTTATAAGAATGCATTATTATTTATTGATATGATCCTGAATAGTATTGTAAATAGCCCTGTCAAGCATTAAATAAAGATTGTCTTTTTGGAGTTTCTCGGCAGGCTCAATAATCATATCTGTATTATCAAATCCTTTAAGTAAATATTTGTTTATTGCTAATGGATATTTTGGTGTTGTTGTACCAATCCACTTTGCTACAGGAATAATTCCTTCTTTATTATTTACTGTTATTGTAATTGTCAGTTCAGGATACGTAACCGGATAATCAATATCTATAAATAATTCAGGACTTTCTTCTCTTTTCTTTTTTGTAAGAGACTCGAGCTGAGCCTCTACTTTAAAATAATATCGTGAATCGCCCTTTCGTATCGCGTTTCTAATATTAGTTTTAGGATAGCCGTTATCATCATATTTTACTTCTCGCATGAATGTATTGATCGGAAGAATCTCTATTTCAAGTTCTTGTGTGAGTTTATCTTTTAAGTTATAGTAAATGATATGCACTAAAATTGCATTTAGCTTTTCATTTCCTGGGTCATTATACGTTTTTATATTATCAATAAATGATTCAAGTTCTATAATTTCTTCAACAAAATCTTTTGATACTGTTAGGTTATAATTATAAAGCGAAAACTGTTTATTTTTTATGTATTGTGCCGAAATACTAGTTGCAAGCAATGTAATCAGAAAAAACAATATAGATTTTTTGGTGAGCATAATATGATTTGGTTTGTGAAAATAATTTGTTGTATAATACAAATTTATAAATTAAACATTTACTTTCATTTAAAAATTAATATTTTTAATTAATAATAGCATTATGAAATACAATCACTTATTATTTAATATATATGATTATCTGGTAATGTACCAGATTTCGTAAATTTGAAAACTCTGAAACTTATTTATGTATATGTCTATTTTTTATTGGAATGTACTTAAATTCCTCAATCTCAGCCATATTTTGAAATGATTTGACAAAAAAGAGTATTAATAAGTCAGGATATCTTCAATACTTGCTTAATCTTTATAATATCTTTTCTCTGAGTATTAATTTCTATTTCAGTCAAGTTATTTTGTGCTGAGGAAATGTTTAATGTATATGTTGGTTTATAATAATATGTGCCAGTTAAAATATCTACTATTACAACAGCTTCAAAATCTACAAACAAACGATTTTCCTCATGAATATTATCTCTACAATCACTTATGGTTAATTCATCAATCTTATTTATATCAATAGATAATTGAAAGGTTGAAATAAACAAAAAGGCTTTCTTAGTAATTATTAGTTTGCCACCTTTGATATTTATATATGTAGTTCGATTTAATATTAGTGTCAATAAAAAAAGAGTTATTAGAATTAAAAAACAAATAGTATTAATTTCAATATTATATACTAACAATCCTGTAACGAGCATCACTAATATCCAATGAAATATTATTTTATTATTTGGTCTGGTTCTCATAATCATAAGTATTAAATAATCAGAATTTAAAAGGACTCGGGATATTAATATAAAATATTATAAACAAGATTAAAGCTTTCCCCAAATTATTGATTTCCAAAAGAACAGTTTAGAAGCTTCTGCTTCCAATTCATTATCTTTTGCATAGTTTATTTTCAAATTTAATTCTATTCCTTTTTGAGGAGCATAAATTGTTCCGCGAACCCATTTTTTTTGTTTTGAATCATATTCAAGATTTGAAATAATTATTTTCCCAAGTAATTTATCATTTTGTCTATTCTTATCAGAATTTTTAACATCTTTCGTTTGCCCGTTATTAAAACCCGATATATCTATAATTTTACCAAAGTATTTATTATTCTCTTTATATATTTCTATATTAATATTATCCGGTAAAATCCATTTCCCAATAATTTTATCAGCAGAATCATTATTGGGCTCAAAAGCTGTGAGTACTAAAAGTATTATTATTACTGCAGATGTATTTATTAATTTTTTCATTATTGTTTTTAAATTTGGGTTTAACGGATGCCTGAATTGAAGCTTCAGTAATGTTTGTTATCTTGCCTAGAGCTTCAATTTGTTTGGAAGCATCTTTTTGTGACTTATCGTACAAAGACCAGTCTTCTGCCTTAAATCCGGGCGTATCTTCAGCAATTAACTTGAATAGTTGCATATGGTTTAAAAAATTATTTAAGATGTGATGCGTAGCAGATAACATAGCTTTATATATTTCTTTCTGTTTTTCTATTTCAATGGACTTTTGCTTTTTAATATCACATTGTTGATTAATCAGATCAACAATTACTAAGAGAATTAAAATAGGGAGAATTAGAAAAACCCCGTCAACTTTATACATCTCAAATCGATTAAACAGATTTAGGTTTATCTCAAAAAGATCTATTTCTAAAATGTTTATAATTAAGAAAGCAGTGCTTAATAATATAATCCCAACAAGTGTGAATTTAAAATTTTTCATAATTTCTTTAGAAATACCTGTATAAGTAATTTTAGCTTTTTATAATAAGTTATCAATATTCTATATTCTTTTTTATTAGAAATTATATTTAAGTTTAGCATATATCATTGAGTTATCCTTATACTGTCCAAAGCGGCCGTCAGAATCTCCGATAAAAATATTTGAACCTAAAAGAATAGAAAAACTATCGTCAAAATCGTATGATATTTTCGGACGGATTAAAGCATCATTGTACGTTAATCCGATATATGAAAATAGTTCAAGATGAAGAGTTTCACGTAATAAATCATATCTTGCTAAGAATGTCATTGTATTTTCGGCCTCTTCATTCAATATATTTTTATCATAATCGAGTATCGTTTGTTGTACAAACTGAGT
Source organism: Bacteroidales bacterium (assembly GCA_027859205.1). Classification (GTDB taxonomy): domain Bacteria; phylum Bacteroidota; class Bacteroidia; order Bacteroidales; family UBA12077; genus UBA12077. The sequence goes on from JAQIBH010000049.1 coordinate 5,956, forward strand.
ACTTAAGTTTACACCTCCAATAATGAAATCTAAACCTACCACGTAATGCAAATAATTTTTTTGAATAATTGATTCTAATTGTAAAGGATCTTCAGTTTGGAAATATTTGCCGTTATAGTAGGCCGCTTCTCCACGCAAGATTACACCTTTAATTTCGGTGCTAAAAGAACCTCCTCCTACAGATAGCCGATGATGTTCCGGTGTTATGTTTAAACCACTTAAAACAGGACTTCCCGACGACATATCAAACTGTTTTTCAACATGCATTGTTGGATAATCGTCCCATGTATATGCTCCCATAATTTCAAAATCAATTTTTGATGTTATGGCTGAGTATTTTACAAAGATCTCACTGTTTTCGAGACTTGGGTCTATGTTTTCTTTTGAGTAATCAAAAGTTGGGGTTACCGGAAAATCAGGTGTTACGTACCATATTGAATTTGCCGCAGGAGTTTCAGTTGGTGTAATAATTGGCATCCAGATAACTTCAAATGTACTATTGCCAATGTAATAGTTGAATTTCGTTGCTATTACTCCGGTTCTTATTTCGTCAAAATCTGGTAAAAGAAATTCGGTTAGATTCAATGGAGATACTATATCCGTAATAAATACCCCATCGGCTTTACCCCAAACAACTTGTTGTTTACCAATCCGTAAATCGAAATTTTTGAAATATAAATCCAGATAAAGTTCTCGTAATCGTAAATCTAAACTATCTGCGTTATAATGATAAAGCATTGGATTTGCTTTTAAGGCAATCTTATCTCCGGATTTAGTAATATTCAGATTTAGTGTGTTTTGCAGAATAGCAAATTCACCATTATCGTAAAGAGCTCCTGTATAATTTCTAACAAACCCGGAAATTTCAGGATTTTGAGCCATTGTAAACTGACTTGTTATTAGAAGCAGTATAAGTATTATTCCTTTTGTTTTCATATTGTTAATCTTTATTTAATTATGTATTATTCATTCTGTATTGTGATATTTGAAGACGACTCTATAAAGTGTTTTAAATAATCCGGGAATATCCTGTTCATTTATAAACAAAGGAATAGACCTAATCTTCAAAATATTTACCTCTTAGAGAGAACTGCTTTATTTAAAATGTCGAGAAATTTATTAAGGGGCACTCTATGTATTTTAGCTGCCATTTGTACAGTAATAACTCTGGTAATTATTTTTCGGATAGAAAATCTGCCTACTCTCTTTATTCCAAAAATCTCCATAACTGAAGCGATATCTCCATATTCTTTTAAAATGTCCGAAACGATTATTTTTTTTGTAATTTCCATTTTGGTTTTTTTTAAGTTAAAATCTTAATTTTTCTGTCATTATTCCAAAACGAATAATATCTATCTGATGATTAAAATAAATATTATAATAATCTAAACCATGGTATATTTGAGCAAATAGCCCGATATCTTCTAAAAACTTTGGATGATAATAAAATGTCAGACTCAGATTGAGCCTGTCTAAGGAAAAATCATCCAAGTTATTTAATTCTCCAAACATCCATATTCCCTGGCCTTTTATTGAAATAGTTGCATTTTTCTTTTTATTTTGATTATTTTTTTGAGGTAGTTTGAAAATAGAAAATATTGTATTCCATCTGTACAAGCTGTACATACCATCCATTTCTTCCATAGTTGAGCTTTGTGGATGAATTTCTATTGATGTTCCAAAAAATTGTGCAGCGTTAAATCTTGAGTTATAATTTGTTTTTATTAATCCCAACTCATAATAATTTGTTGAGAAATTGCCTGTATTAAGATTAATCTCTCCATTTTCCAGATAAAAGTCACCATCTTGTCCATTTGAGTGATGTGCATATCTTCCGAAAATACTTAAACTATTAACTTCTGATTGTGAGCTTAATAAGTAATATACAGTAAGTTGGGGTATATAACTTGGTGTTTTTACCGGATATGATTCTTCCTGATACATTCTAATAATAATCTGTGGAGTAAGAACTCCTAGTAATCGGGAATCTTTACTTACCCGAAGGTAAAAATTTGGTATTAAATTTCCTTCAAACCAAAGAGGCTCAATATTTCCAATATCAATGGGAAAAGTGATATAACTATTCCCTTGATTTACTTGAGCTATTGTAGTTAGTTCGATAATCGGAACTGCATCATTATTACTTTCCTGCCCAAAACAAGATAATGAGAACATTAAAGCAAAACCTAAAACTAAAATATGTTTTTTCATACGTTTAAAATTTTTATATAATTGATTTTGTTTTAATTATCTGTATGTTTAATCTGTCTTTCAGTTTTTTTCTGTTACCTGCCTGCCGCAGGCTGGCTCGCTCCCACAAATCCTTCCTATATCTCGCTCGTGAACCTACATGCTATAACTTTGATATTTTTAAATTATTGAAATCATTTTAATCATCGTTTCCTGCCTGTCGGCAGAAAGGTTTGTGCAAAATCATTCGCATGTAGGTTTCATAATATTTGTTTTTAACGATAAACTGCTACTCCAAAACCAAGTTCGATAATATCACTTATTGGAATGGATGAATTTTCAAATTTACTTGCCAAATACAAACCTCTTGTTCCTATTCGGGCGTAAAAGGCTGTGCCAGATGCTGGTGTTTTATGAGCTAATAATTTGGTTTTAATCTCTCCTCCAATAAAAACTCCCGCATTTCTACCTGGCGACCACCAATAATAATCGTCAGGATAATTATCGGGAAGAGTTACCCAAAATTCATTTCCGAAAGTATGGTGAGCAAACCAACCAATATTTAAAGGCAGTATTTCCGTGTTTTTAAATACTTTAAATCGAAATAGTTTAGCTGTTAATTGTAAACTGATACTATGTAAATCATCAGCAGTAAAATATTTGGGTACATATCCGTAAAAGAAAGAAACATCTAATTTATGATCGAAAAAAGTATATCCGATACCTGAGGATAAAAAGCCTATACCTCCTGCAAATTGTAATTTTACATAATCGGGTAAAATTTTTTTAATACCAGACGAATCAACTTTATGTGAAACCTGACTATAGCTTGCCGATATAGCGCACAGCAAAGTAAAAGCTGAAATCAGCAATACTTTAAAACTCATATGTCTCAATCTCAAACTGATCATCAGTAATTTTTATAAGGTTGAATTTTTCATATTCTATGCCATAGACATTAATATAGGGTATGCTGTCCGTATAAGGAGTATAGATTTCGTGTTCATGCAAATGCCCATGAATAGTAAATAATACATTATTATATTTTGCAATGCTCGAATGAAAATCTTCTTCTAATATAGAATCAAAGTCTCCACTCATTGGTGGTACATGAAATATTACTATAGCCTTTGTAAAATTATTTGCGGGTTGTAATTCAGAGTTTAACCAGTTAATATCCGGAACTGCTCCGTTAAAACTGAATTCACGACTATTTGTATTTATGAAAACAAATTTTATGTCTTCATAAATAAAACTGAAATTATATTCACCAAACATTTCAGAATATGCTAAGCTGCCATTTCCTACTAAATCATGATTTCCTAAAACAACTAAATAGGGGATATCCAAATTCAATAAGAACGAATTCCCCCAAAGGTATTGCTGAGGTAATCCAAAATCAGCAATATCTCCGGCATGAATAACAAAATCAACGGGATTATTCTTATTTACATTATTAACTGCATTTACAAAGCCTTCAAACTCATCATAAAAACGATGTGTATCGCCGGTAAAAACAATCGTGATAGTGTCGTTTACTTCTTTTTCTAATAATCTTTTAATATTAGTCTGATTAACATTTTTATTTTCATCTTCAAAATCAACAACATAAGTTGAATAGTCGAACATGTCTTCACATGCAACTAAGAAAAAGGTACTAATCAGAATTAATATTTTAAGTTTATTTATCATGCTTGCGATTTGTAGTTTTAGCATTTGAATATTTAAAGCTGTCCAAAAAGGTCCTTAGTGTCATTCTGAGCCTGTCGAAGAATCTTATATTTTAGACAACAAAATATTTCGACAAGTTCAATATGACATTATTTGTTGTTATTAACGCGTTTTGGATAGCCTTCAATAAATAGTCAATTCTTACAATCCTCTCATCATTATTCTTTCGGTGAATTTGGCCTCAGAAATACTTGTATTTATTTGTACATTACTTAACACCATACTTGTTTTATGATTTTTCTGAATGCTTTTCATTTGGGAATTAGTGACTATTAATAAACCGGAAACCTCTTCGTATTTCTTTATGGATAATATTTTTAAAAGATCCTCATCCTCATCGTAAAACTCTTTTTTATAACCAATAAAATTGTCTTTAATAATCCATGTAATGGTTTTAGAGTACATATATTCTTCGTCTTTTGACACACTTTCAACAACGTAGCATGCTTTACCATCAATGGTTTCCTCACGTAATAATTTATGAGTATCATCTTCAAGTTTACGATCACCAAGGTCATCGTAAGTGAAATCAGAACCCATGAAATAGTCGTTTTTACTGTCGCTTGAAATTCGTTTTGTTTTTTTCAAAGCCGGTAAATAAATCCACTGGTCATCGCTCTGGTCAGAGTCGTACGACCAGCTCATGAATGATGTATTTTTCACATCTGCAGGAGAAAGAAAAAACATAATGCTTTTCTCAACTTTACCCATATCTTTTGTGAATTGTTTGATTTTACGTACTCTTTGATCTCCACTTTTATTAATAAGTGTCATAGTTAAGTTGGAAGTTTGATCATCTCCGGTAGGTCGGTTGTAAGCTTTCTCGACGATTTGCTTACCTGTTAAACTTTGGCCAAAAACATTAGGACCTAATACTATTGCAAAAATTATTGCAATTAATACTGATGTGATTTGTAATTTTTTCATGATTATTTCTCCTTTTATTTTTAATCTATTAATTGTTCAGTTTAGTTTAGTTTAGTTTAAAAAGGTGCTAAGCGGCTTTTTTTCTAAGTACTTCAAAATTATATATCTTATGATCATCTTGTTAGCGAATTCCTGCCCGCGACAGGCAGGCGCTAAGCACCTATTATTTTAAAGACCTAACAGGTTCTTGAAACCTGTTAGGTCGCTGGTTTATTAACTTTTAGTTTTTTTAAAATAGATATTCGATACTTTTAACAGAACTAGCATTACAGTTACTGTTCCAACAAAACTTGTAAACATATTAAGTGATACTAATGCTCCCAATTCTCTGTTTGGCGGGAATACGGAAAATATTAGAACCATAAATCCTGCAATTACTACTATTGCGTTAAAACTAATTGCTCTTCCAGAATGCGCCATGGTTTTTTGTGCAACAAGCAACTTATCATCTGATTTTGATGCATTATGGCGGTATTGCTCAATAAAATGAACAGCATAATCAATCCCTATTCCGATTGCAATACTTGAAAGTAGCGCTGTTGTTGTATTTAACGGAATATCAAGGAACCCCATAGTTCCAAAACTTATTAATGCAGTAATAGTTATTGGTACTGCTCCGATTAAACCAATTTTGTAATTTTTGAACATAAGCGATAAAAGAATAATTACAATAATTAAGGAAAGTATTAAGCTCATTATTTGCCCTTCCAATATCAGATCTGTAAAAATTAAGCCTTTGTATCCGCTTCCGGCATAATTCATTTTAACTCCTTGTTTTTCGAAATCAGCTTTGTAGGTATCAATTTTTGCGATAGCTGAATTTATTGCTTTAGAATTATCACTCTTTAGTTGGAAAGTAATATTCAGTTTGGCATAATCGTAATCGACAACTTTATTCAGATTTTCCGGATCGCCCGACATTTCGTATAGTAACAAATACTGAGCAACCAAATCACGACTATCTGGGATTGTGTTGAATTCTTCTTTATCAGCATTCATTACCTTATTCATTCGTTTAGCATAATCCGTAAGTGCAAAAGTGTTTCCAACAACTTCGAGGTCGTTTTCCAGTTGACCTTGCATCTTGTCAACTAATTTTAGTACTTCCGGATTTTTGAATACATCTTTTTTACCTTCTGAATCTAATATTAGGTTAAGTGTTGTTGTTCCCCCAAAATGATCATTAATAAATTTGTCAGTAAGTACGATTTCGCTGTCTTTTTCGAATTTATCAAGGAAACTGGAATTGATCCAAATTTTTTGCATTCCTACAATCGATAAAATAATAATTGCGGCAGTTGCAAATATGGAAACGCTTTTATGTTTTATTACTTTTGCTGCAAAACCATGAGCTAGATTAGTCTCTTTGTGTGTTTCATTATTTTTAGTTTTTTTAACTTTAGGTAAGCCAAATATCATTAAACCTGCAGGAATTAATACCAAAGAAAATATCATTGCCATTAATACACCAAAGGCAGTAAAAATACCAAAGTACTTAATTGGATAAACTTGAGATGTAAGAAGAGAAATAAACCCAACTGCAGTTGTAATTGATGTCATTACCACAGGTTTCCACATATTTTGAAGCATATCAAGTGTTGCTTCTTTTTTTGTTGCATCCGGATTTTTACGAAGAAATAGCTGTAAATGACTGTATAAATGTATCCCGTCTGCAACTCCTATGGCAATTAGCATTACAGGAATCATTGTTGAAACAGCATATATCGGAATATCTACAGCTGCCATAAGACCAAATGCCCATACAGTACTAAAAAATACAACTGCCATTGTGAGTAATGTACTTTTCACACTTCGTAGCATTAAAAACAAAACTAAAGTAATAACTAGCAATACTATTGGCACCATTTTCATCATATCGGCAGGACCAAGAAGTGCCATAGTGCCTTCAACAATCGGACGACCTGCAACATGAATTTTAATATCATCTGTTTGATAAGAATCTGCAAGAGCAAGTATCTCTTCATAAAACTCCTGAGTAAATACATCGTCCCTGATTTCTGCAATTATCACTGTCACAGTTTGGTCATAAGAAACTAAACGACCAAAAGTCATTTCGTTATTTTCAACATTGTGTTTTAATTCATTTAATTTTTCTTCAGACTTGGGTATACGTTTATAAAAAGCCTTAACATCCATTCCGTCTTCAGTACCAATAATATTGTCTGCTGTATATAAGGATGTTACATCAGCTTTTTCAATTTCATCCATTTTCTGTAATCTCCTGGTAAGCTGTTTTAGAGTATCAAGAGTTGCAGAATTAAAGATTCCATTCCAATCGCGTCCTAAATAATTATAAAAAGAGAGAAGAAGTTTAAGTATCTCAAATTATCTTTGAGTTGCACAACCAAAACTTTTCTCTCATGACAAATTTAAATTTATTCTCTCAGATAA
>JAQIBH010000056.1 GCA_027859205.1 Bacteroidales bacterium
ATTACAACTAGCCCTCCACACTCGACTCAATTAATAGGTCTTAAATTAAAGAAAAATCTTAATATTAATTGGATTGCCGATTTTCGTGATCCGTGGACTGATATTTATTATTATAAGGATTTATTGCATACTAAGCTGGCAAAAAGTATTGATAAAAGGAAAGAAAATAGAGTTCTGGAAAGTGCAGATAAGGTTATTGTAAATTGCGAATCAAACAAAACTCTTTTTGTAAATAAAATATCAGATCAATTTATAAATAAGTTCCATGTCATTACAAATGGTTTTGATGAAGAAGATTTTAAAGCAGAAAGAATAAACCCAAAAGAGTTTATTGTTACTTATTCGGGAACTATTTCAGAAAACTATAAACCAGAGGTTTTTTTAAAAGTTTTTTCCGATGTGAAAAACAAATTTCCAGAAATTATATTTAAATTAAGAATGGTTGGAAATGTTTCGCAGGATATTGAAGCACTAATTGAAAAGCATAATCTTATAGAAATATATGAACCAGTCGGATACGTTAAGCATTCAATATTAATTGAGTACTTAATTTCAAGTACTATTTTATTTTATATTTTCCCAAAAACGGATAATGATAAAGGAATTGCTGGAAAATTATTTGAATACTTAGCAGCACGAAAAACCATAATTGGCATTGGACCTAAAGATGGAGATTCAGCCAAAATAATTGAAGAGTGTGAAGTGGGAGAGATATTTGAACGGGAGTATGAAATACAATTTAATAATTATTTAGAAAGTTTAGTAAGGGATTGGTTGGACAGAGGCAATTTGAATATAAAATCAGATCATTATAAGAAATACGCAAGAAAAAATTTAACTTCACTGTTAAAAGAATTAATATAATAGCAGGAACAATAAGTGAGCATTTAAGAAATTGAGGTTTCTATAATTATAGATTATACTAGTTAACTTTTCGACTATTATTTGACACCACTTTTACATTTTTTTAAAAGGGTTAATTTTTATATTAAGATTAGTAAATCATTTAAGTTACACAGACATGAATAAGCATAGGAAAATAAGAAAAATTTTCAATTGGAAAAAAAAGGTTAAAAATATATTTAAAAAGGAGATATATTTTAAAGATTCTGGAAGTTACTGGATTGAAAGGTATAATAAAGGAGGAAATTCAGGTGCTGGTTCATATGAAAAATATGCGGAATTTAAAGCGGATGTTATAAATAATTTTGTTAACAAGAATAGAATCAACAAGGTAATAGAACTTGGATGCGGTGATGGGAACCAACTTAAACATTATAGATTTAATGAGTATATAGGTTATGACATTAGTTTAAAGGCAATTAAATTATGCAAAGAATCTTTTAAGAAAGATAAAAGTAAAATGTTCGACATAATTAAAAATTATAATGATGAATCAGCGGATTTAACAATGTCTATTGATGTAATCTATCATTTAATTGAAGATTCTGTTTTTAATGATTATATGGAATTGTTATTTAATTCTTCAACTCGGTTTGTAATTATTTACTCTTCTAATTCGATTAATTTAAATTCAAGTTCTGAGCCCCATGTCAAACACAGGAGTTTTTCTTTATGGATTGAGCGGAGTAAACCGGAATTTGAGCTTATAGAAACCATAAAGAATCAATATCCTTATGATGAAAATTTTAAGAAGGGTTCTCATGCTGATTTTTATATTTATCACAAAAAAAATAAAACCTTATAATGTGGTAATATTTTGAAATTAGTATTAATTCTTTTTTGAGATATTATTCTTCCAGTTTATAGGATCCTTCCATTTTCTCCAAAATCCAATTATTGCTTTTATTTCTACATCTTCATAAAAGTTCAAGTAGTACAATGTAATTGGGAATACAGCGATAATTAAAAATTTAATAAAAATAATTAATAAATAATTATACAGATTATTTACTAAAAGGGCTATAAAAATGAAAAATGTAGCTAACAGAATTAATTTAACAATCTTAGTTATTTCATAAGGAACCGGGTAATATTTATTTGCATAATAGTAGTAAGCAAGGCAAAAAATTATTCTTGATATTAAGGTTGCAATAGCAGCTCCATATATTGAATAATATGTTATTAGTAATATGTTTAAAAAGATGTTTAAAATTGAAATACTTACTATTATTTTAGATATTATACTAGTCTTTTTGGCAATGTTTAAGCCAAATGCAATGTTATATCTAAATTGGTCAATAATTAGAGAAATTGATAATATGGGAATTATTTTAAAAGCAACATAATATTCTTCTTTTTTAGCTAATAAATAAACCAATTCTTTGCCATAAATTGAAACAGCTAATGCAATAAGAGTAATCCCATAAGTCATGTATGTAGCGAGTTTAGAGTAGAACCGAATATTGTTTTTATCGTCTACCATTTTATAAATGATAGGAGTTATAGCAAATTGTGCAGAAGTCATGAAAATTGCTTTTATGATACTTGAAATTTTAAAGCCTAAAGAATATATACCTGTGTCCTTAAATCCTGATATATACCTGATGCTATATCTGTCAGCTACATTTAGTAATACAGCAGCTACCGCTGAAATAGCTAGAGGATAACTAAAAACAAGGACTTCTTTTAGGATTTTAAAATTAATTTTAAAATCAAAATTCTTTAAAATATATTTAAACGATATTATGAAAAATATAATGAAACTTATTATTTGGGCTTCATAAACTCCAGCAACACCTCTTTTTAAATTTATAATAAAAAAGACAGTAAAAAACATTGAAATAATTAGTCGTACTACAGAAGTTGCAGAAAACAATGTGGCTTTTGATTGCAGCCGCATTAAGTTCAATACAAGTTGACTAATTAATTGTAATGCTGAAGAAAGTAACAGTAATGAAACTAAATCTGCATATTGTTGGCTGTCAAAAATTAATTGAGAGAGATCATTTTTAAAAATGAGTAATAAAGATGTTAGGATTGCTGAAAAAACTAAAACAAAAGCAAATAAGGTGAAAAATAGCGATTTTTGTTTCTTTTCATCTTTTATATCCCAGTACCACCTAGTTAATCCTTGGTGAATTGATAATCCTAAAAAAGCGATTAAAATTTGAGAAGAAATTTCTAAAATACTTAATATTCCAAAGTCTTCAACAGAAAGTTGTTTTGTATAAATTGGAATTAAAATAAATCCTGCTAACTTCGATGAAATGTTCCCAATACCATATATAATAGTTTGTTTAAAAGTACTTTTTAGTTTACTTAACATTTTAGTTTTCTAAAAGTTTTTTTAATAGATCTTTTCCTAAAATATTCTCCCCTCCAGATTTATTTATTACATTAATTAATATTTTATAAAAATGATTAATTCCCGGTACGTTGCAATCAACTTGAAATCCATTATGCCATAAAAAAGTAAAAAGTCCATTAAATTTAATTGTTTCCTGAATAATTTCATTAAGAATTTCTATTGATTCCTTAACATCTAATTTACGATAAATAAATAAAGTAGCATCCATTGCAATCAAAGGGAATTCCCATATATCAGACATTCGATTATTTTCATGGTCAAATATTTTAAATGGCAAGCAAAAGGAGTTTCTGAAACCTTCGTGTTCAGCAAATCCCAGAGTAGAGTCATATTTTAAATCCGCTTTTTCTTGAATTGCAGTAGTAATAAAACTGGAGTATACTAAACGGTGTTGTCTTATGCCCACTATATTTTGTGGCGAAACCGACTCTAAATTCATTTTTATATCCTTCATCGCATCAAATGAAGACGATGATTGTACAGTACCATGCAATCCAATTTCACAATTGTCGTTATCAAGTGATTCTATTAAAGTTTTTATACGTTTATCATTAAAAGAATAATATGAATCTTGATGTAATTGATCTTTTTGAAGAAAATAAAAAATAGAGTTATATTTAAATTTCTTTTCAATTTTTCTGATTTTATCAAAATCCCAATGGGGATTATTTTTTTTAAAAATATTCACCCAATTTATGAAGTAATATAAAAAAGAATGAATCTTTTTATTTATTTTTTCTTTCGACGGAGCAATTCCAAGTAATACTTTCAATTTATATCCAACCTCAAAAAAATTGAACGTATCAATTCTATC
>JAQIBH010000066.1 GCA_027859205.1 Bacteroidales bacterium
TTTTTTAAAGTTTAATAATTAGTAGGAACTTTTTAAATATCCTTAACTAAAGTTTCGTCAAATTGTCTCGTTCCACTTGTACGAATATAACCGTAGGAAATTTGAATGATATCCGCACCACTATCCACAACTGTAACCAAATTAACACAGCTACAATCTGGTAATTCACCTGGATCATCAACACAATTTGCCAATTCATCAGCGCCCCATATCAGTTGTGTTTCACCGCCATATTCTTTAGGGATAGTAATTGTATTATCAGGATTAACAACAAAATAGAAATAATTTCCCTGATCATTCCAAGGACCAATTTCTATCATCTTGTAAGTTACAGCATCAACAGATTCAATTTGCCTCTGTATTTCACCTGCATATGAACTTAAAAAATCTGGGTGAATATAATCACCTTGAGTGATATTATAAGTACCTGCATATCGCGTTGAAACTGCCATTTTAACAGGAGATGATTGAATAAGAGTACGGCCATCGCTTAACTCCACTTCAACAACAAACTGAAAGTAATTTCCAATTTCCATTGCTCCTTCCAAAAGAGGAAGTTCATTACCATCTTCTTGTGTAAGACCTTCTCTTAAATCTTCCCAAAACCAATCAAGTGTAGCTACTTCGTGACTAACTGATGTTTCTGTAATATTGATTGTGTGTTCCAGAATCTCATCTGTATATTTTGCCGCAACAGAATCTGCTGTTGCATGAGTAGTATCAGCAGGGTCGTACCATGGAATTGCTGCTGCATAAAAACACGATTTGTAAAGATTAACAGTATTAATTTTTACATCACCTTCTTGATGAATAAAAAGATCAAAGGTATACGAAGCTCCACTTCCAATAACATAATTTATTGATGTAGAGCTTATATCAACTAAGCCGCCTTCTAAAGCATTTTCGGTCATAAGATCATCTTCAGAATCGCACTGAATAAAGAAGACCGAAACAAGTGCTAGAAAACTTAAATATAATAATTTTTTCATAATTTATAAAATTTTTAATTTATACTATTATTGCATCCACCAAATGTCTGTTGTAAGTAAATCAGCACCTTGAGCAGCAACAGCTGCAGAATAACTTGCTGCATTAATTGCCTGTTCAATTGGAGGATAATTATATCTTGATGGAATAGCATCAGTATCTGCTTCAATAGGAAGAAGTAATACAGGGAAACCTGTTCTTTTCCACTCAATCCAAGATTCAACACCCTGGCAGTACATTCCTAACCAATTTTGTTCACCAATTTGCTCCAATGGATTTGTAGTAGTGTATACAACACCCGTTCCAAGAATATAAGCATCATAATCACTAGCAGGTAATCCGTTTACATCAAACGCAGCTTTAATACCTTGATAATAATAAGTTGCAGCACTTCCAGTTATAAGACCTTTTTCAGCTGCCTCTGCCATTAAAAATGATAACTCAGAATAAGTCATAAAATCAGCAGGTAAATTAGGATTTATGTAAAAGTCTCCAACTGGAGATACATTATCATAGTTCCAGTCAGCATTAGGTACAGCATCTATACCAGAAGGTTTTCCTCTGTACTCACCATCGCTATTTTCTGTTGCGTATAAAGGCAATCTAGGATCAGAATAAGCTACAAGCATATTTACCATAACTTCATTCACCTTATACTCGAATCTGCTTCTATAAACAATTGATTCGTAAATTGGATTCGCATTAGGATCTGCATCTAAATAAACCAAATTTGCATTATCAGCATTTGAAGTGAAAATTGATCTGTTATCTACAATGTCTTGTAATTGTGTCCCAACACTTTGTACTCCAGAAATTCTCATTAAAGCACGGAATTTTAAAGAGTTAGCAAACTTTAACCATCCAGTATGGCTTCCACCGTAAACTAAATCAGTTGCAGCATTCAAAGAACCGCTTCCTGTTGAAAGTAACAAATCAGCAGTATCAAGCATACTAAGTATTCCAGCATAAACTTCTTCTTGAGTATCATATTTTGGCTTCAAATTAGAAGGATCCATTGCTTCTGAAAAAGGAATCATTCCAAATATATCAGTTAATACATGATATCCATATGCCTGGAGTACTATGGCAGCTCCTCTGGTGTAATCATTACCTTCACTAATTGCAATATCTTCCATAGATTTTGCGTCGGCAATAACATCTTCATAAATACCTTGCCATACAGTTCCTTCTATTACACTAGCACGTACTATAAATCTTTCTTCTTCTTCGTAATTAACCTTAGCTATTTGTTGAGACCAACATGAACCCATATCTAATCCGACAAAAGAACTGTAAAGTATATTACCCGCATTCCTTGCTACATCCGCTATAAGCGAACCAGAAGGTACTACGGTAGCATCATTAGGATTTGTGTTGATTTCTTCAAAACCATCGTCGCAACCTGCGAACAATAGCAATCCTAAAATTGCAGTTAATATTATATTTTTAATGTTTTTCATATTTCTTATCTATTTTTAGAAGTTAATATTTATATTAAATCCTAGGCTTCTCGTCGATGGTAATTGACCAAATTCCTGTCCTTGTTGAGCATTGTCACTACTAAATGAACTTTCAGGATCAATATGTGGAGCATTTTTATAAAGAATTGCTAAATTTCTTCCAACAAATCCAATAGATGCCTTTTGGAAAGGAGTTCCTTCAAACCATTTAGTTGGTAAATCATAACTTATAACAAGTTGTCTCCACTTCACATAAGAAGCATCAAAAACAGAGCTTTCTGCTGCCGCATTGTCATAAGCTGATGTGTTATATGTTTTTGCAGATACAACTACATTATTTGTAACATATGTATCTGTTGCGTCATCCCACATTACACCTTCACCAACAATTCCACTTTCTCTACCAAGAAGCGTTTCTTCAAGAACACCTGCGTAACGTCCCCAAGTAGTAGTCATTGTATAAATATCACCACCAAATTTACCATCTAATGTAGTGCTTAAGTTTATACCTTTATAGCTCACATTCATTGTAATACCACCTCTCCAATCTGGTTGTATGTTACCAAGAATCTTATACTCTTCATCTTTAACCGGCACACCATTTTCATGAACAATCTCTCCATTATCGTCTCTTACGAAACCTGGACCATAAATAACTCCCCAAGGTAAGCCTTCGCGAGCTTGTAAATCCATATTCCACTGTCCACCAAGATTAAGTGCTTCTTGACCACCTAAGTCAGTAACTTCATTTTCATTCTTATAATAGTTAATATCAAATCCAACTGTTAAATCTTTTGTCTTAACTGCAGTAATGCCTAATAAAATTTCAATACCTTTATTAGTCATTTCACCTATATTATCAATAGTTGTGATATAACCAGTTGTAGCAGAAACTTCAACAGGAACAATTAAGTCTGTATTTACTTCACTAAAATAAGTTGCATCTAATCTTAAACGATTATTAAAAAAACGTAGATCAAGACCAAATTCAGTAGCTGTTTTTGCTTCTGGTTTAATATTCGGATTATTTAATTGATCAGGGTTATATAATAAGGCTGTTGAACCCCAAGGAGTAGCTCTATACTGAAATGTTTGCTCCAATTGATAAGGATCTAAAACACCAATACCACCTACTTTAGACCAACCTGCTCTAACTTTAGCAAATGAAAGTATAGGCGATTTCATTTCTAATAGATCTGTAATAATAACACCTAAGTTTACCGATGGGTAGAAAAATGAGTTATTATCAATAGGAAGTACAGAAGCCCAGTCGTTTCTACCAGTAAAATCTAAAAATACTGCGTTTTTATACGATATGGCACCCTGTCCATAAATACTGTTAATTTCACTTTCTTCTGTTCTACCAACATTTACAGGGGTTGATCCTGATTTTAGATTTGACAAAGTATATACTTCAGGAAGTTCTAACTGAGGAGCTTCACCATACTGTCTTGTATAAGATCTACTCATCATATTTCCACCTAAGTTTAAAGAAACATCAAAATCACTAGATACCTCTTTATTAAACATAATTAAAATGTCAGAGTTAGTTTCTGAATATCTTCTGTCAGTTTCAGAATAAAATCCAGATGGGTATGAGTTTGTACCATAGGCTCTTATTACAGTATTTTTTTGAGACCAGGTATCAATAACAGATTTACCAATAACAGTTAAATAATCAGTAAGTTGATAAGATAAATTAACTCCTCCCAACACTCTGTCTTTATTATGAGTATTAAAATTAGTGTTTAATGCCCAATAAGGATTGTTTTGGAATTGTGTATTCCAGTTTATAGGTGTTCCTTCAGAAGGAGTTCCTACAGGTGACAAAGGTATATTTTCATAATCTTTTAAATCTTCCCAATTAACGTTTCTACCACCCCAAATTGTTTGCTGTACAGGATTCTCATCAGTATAACCTATACTAGCCAAATTATCAGATGATGAACGAGAATAAGACACATTAAAACCAGCTTTTAATTTATCAGTAAAATTGTAACTTGCATTAGCTGATATATTAACTCTAGTAAAATCAGTATTAGGAATCATACCTGTTTGACTCATATGACCTAATGAAAGTCTATAAGACATTTTTTCATCTCCATTAGAAAATGATAAGTTATTTGTAGTAGTTATACCTGTTTCGTAGAAATTCTTAACATTATCAGGTTCAGAAACCCAAGGTGATGGACCTCCATCATACTTATAGTTATCCCACTGAACAAATTCTAATCCTACGTCAAGTGGTGGTCCCCAACTTTCGTCAACTCCACCATCTCCAGCAGTACCATCAATCCATTCAAAATAATCTTTACTGGACCCTTGTCCATAAGAGTTTTGAAAATCAGGAATTACTAAAGGATTATCAAACTGAGTTGTTGAATTAAAAGACACTCCAATTTCATTATTTTTACCTTGTTTACCAGTTTTAGTAGTAATTACAATAACTCCATTAGAAGCTCTCACACCATATAATGCCGCAGCACTAGGGCCTTTTAATATAGATAATGTTGCTATATCATCAGGATTAATATCACCTACTCCGTTAGGAAGGTCATATCCACCACCACTATAAGCACTACCATAGTTAGTTCCGTCAACTGGAATACCATCAACAATAAATAATGGTTGGGTATTTCCTGTTAATGAGGATGCGCCTCTTAATTCGATTCTTGTTGAAGCACCAACCGCACCAGAACTTTGAGTAATATTTACTCCAGGTACTTTACCAGATAATGAGTTTACTACATTTGCCTCACGAGCTTTTGTAAATTCATCACCACTTACGTCTTGAACTGAATAACCCAGAGCTTTCTTTTCTCGAGTTATACCTAATGCAGTAACAACAACTGCATCCATTTCCAAAACTTCAGTCTCCATCTGTATGTCTATTACAGACAGACCGTTAATTGCAGCTTCTTGTGCTTTTAAACCAACAAAGCTAAACAAAAGCGCCTGCGCATTAGAAGGTACAGTAATAGTATACTTACCATCCATGTCAGTAGTAGTACCTATAGTTGTATTATCTTTCACAACTACAGACACTCCAGGAATAGATAGACCGTCTTCTGCGCCGGTTACCGTACCCGAGATTTGCATTTGAGCTTGTACGGAAAACCCTACAAACAACAAAAATGCAAGAAAAATTGTTAATTTCTTCATAGATAAAAATTTTAGGTTCATAAATAGTTTAATTAAAAATATTCATTGCGCTAATGTAAAAAAAAAAACATTGAAACAAAAGAATCTTTAGTTAATAAACTCATGTTTTTTCAACAAAACACACAATTGGGGCGGATTTAATACCTTTTTAACAAAACACTACCTCGCTCTATATTGCTGTATATTTGCAACTTAGGAGCGAGGTAAGTCCATTATATTTTCGAAACCTCCAGTATCTTTAAATTAACATAAAACTCTAATTACAGACACTTACAGCTTGTCATGTACGATTTTCAATATTTCGCTCTCCAGGTCTTCTGTTTTTCTATCAATTTCGCTTGCTTTTGCGCTAACGGTCTGTACAAACGATTTGTCTTTTAGGTCACTAGAATTAATTTTTACATTCAAAAAAGCACCTTTTACACAGGAACGAATTGCTAATGCACCAACTCCTGCATCTGACACGGAATTTGGATTACCTATTTCAGCCATTGCTTTAACCACTTCCAAAGCGCTGAATGCGACTTCCATCACCCTAAAAGGAATCATTATTGCATTTTTTGTTGCATCTTGAATAGCTTGATTTCTAATTGATTTCTCTTTCTCCGATTTTTTGGGTAAACCGAATGCATCCATTATCTTATTAAAGGCATCGGTATCTTCATCCACAAGTCGTATGAGCTCTGATTGGTATTTCATTCCTTTTTCTGCCCAATCAGAAAATTCTTGCCAACGATCATCCCAGCCTCTTTTATGTGAAGATAGGTTTGCTACCATTGTTCCTAATGCTATGCCCATTGCGCCCATATAAGCAGCAACAGATCCTCCTCCGGGAGCAGGCGATTCAGATGCTGTCTCATCTGTAAACCCAACAAGTGTTAGGTCAATCAATTTCTTTTTCTTAGCATCAGAGGCTAATTTGTACTCAATAATTTTTTCCTCTGGTTTAAATTCATATAAATCATCAAGACCTAAAGATTTAACAGCAATTTTAATAATTTCTTTTTCGGGAATACCTACTGAACGATTTTGTTTTTTCAAGAAATACTTTCCTGCATCTATCATTGCTTGTAAAGGAATTAATCCTACCAATTCTGATCCCGAAACTCTTACTCCACGATCTAAAGCTTTTTTAAAAACCTCATCAAAAGCTATATGAACTGGAGTAACACTAACATTTGTTAGATTCATGGAAATTTGAGCAACGCCATACTCATCAATAAACCATCCAATAGCTTTTACACATTTTAAAGTTCCAGGTGTCCAAACTTTATTGGCATCTTCATCTAATATAGGTTTCCCATTTGGCGTATTTTTAACTCTTCCCTTCTCACGAACATCAAATGCAATTGCATTTGCTCTGCGTGTTGATGTAGTATTTAAGTTAACATTATAAGCTACTAAAAAATCTCTTGCACCAACTGCAGTTACCCCAGCTTTTGCATTAAACTCAGCAGGACCAAAATCTGGTTTCCATTCTGGTTTCTCAAGTTTCTCTTTTAATCCTTCATATTCTCCTGCACGGCATACCGCTAAGTTTCTTCGTTCTTCTATCAATGCAGCATTTTCATAACAATAAATCGGGATATTTAATTCCTCACCAAGTCTTTTTGCTAATTTTCTGGCATACTCAACTGTTTCTTCCATTGTAATACCTGCAACAGGAACAAAAGGACAAACATCAGTTGCTCCAAATCGTGGATGCGCACCTTTATGATTTCGCATATCGATTAATTCGGAAGCCTTTTTTATTGCAAGAAATGCAGCTTCACAAACTTCATCGGGAGTACCAACCATAGTAACAACGGTTCTATTTGTAGCTTGTCCCGAGTCAACATCAAGTAAACTAACTCCTTCAACAGATTCAATCTCATTAGTAATCTGTTTAATAATATCCATATTGTTCCCTTCACTAAAATTAGGAACACATTCTATTAATTGCTTCATTATTTTTTCTTTTTAAATTTGAAATTTATAAATAACATTCTCAATTTTTGTATACCTTATATTATATACAAATTTAAATCACTAAGTCTATTTATCTTAAAATAATCATTTTAACAATTTATTTCTACTTTTAGGAAAAACTGCGTTCTTAAATTATCATACAATTTTTCCGTTCAATATAACTTGATCAATTAAGTTGCTCGTATATGCATATGGCATAAATTCATAACTTGGAATCTTTATTGTAATAAACACATTGGCAACTTTCCCTTTTGCAATACTCCCATGTGTTTCACTTAAACCCATAGCATATGCACCATTAATAGTACTTGCATTAATAACTTCTTCCGGCAACATTCTCAATTTAATAGTTCCTAAAGACATAATAAATTTCATGTTTCCTGATGGCGATGAACCTGGATTAAAGTCAGATGCTAAAGCAATTGGTAAACCAGCATCAATCATTTTGCGTACTGGAGGATCAACCATTCCTAAGAAGAAAGCTGCCCCTGGCAATAAAGTTGGCATTGTCTCAGATTCTAACAAGGATTTTATCTCATTATCTCCAGTAAATTCAAGATGATCAACAGAAAGAGCATTATACTTAACCCCGACCTGAATACCACCAGAATAATCTAATTCGTTTGCATGAATTTTAGGTCGCATTCCATATTTCATTCCTGCCATTAGAATACGATCAGTTTGTTCCGTTGTAAAA
Organism: Bacteroidales bacterium; assembly: GCA_027859205.1. Taxonomy (GTDB): domain Bacteria; phylum Bacteroidota; class Bacteroidia; order Bacteroidales; family UBA12077; genus UBA12077. The sequence goes on from JAQIBH010000066.1 coordinate 8,275, forward strand.
AAGCCCTTATCGCAAAATACATCAATAAAATCGGCAAGATCTTCCATCGCAACTTGAGGAATCATTTCATTAATAACAAGATCAACATATTCATCTTGCTTTCCTTTATATTCATTAGGTACTGCATGTGCTCCTAAAAATGTAGATACTATAGTTATAGGTGTTGTTTCATTAAGTCGCTTTATTACCCTTAGCATTTTCAATTCATCGTCAACAGTTAAACCGTAACCACTTTTTATTTCAACTGCTCCAGTCCCAAATCCAATTATTTCCTTAATTCTTTGTAAACTTTGATCATATAATGAATCTTCGGATGTATTATGTAGGAGCTTGGCTGAATTTAAGATTCCTCCACCACGCTTTGCTATCTCCTCGTATGATAAACCTCTAATTTTATCTCCATATTCGATTTCTCTACTTCCAGCATAAACCAAATGTGTGTGTGAATCACAGAAAGAGGGAAAAACCATTTTACCTGCAGCATCTATAATTTCACCATTAAAATCCTCTTGATTTAGTTCTGACATTTTACCAAAATCAGAAATAATGCCTTTTTCAATTAATAAAAATGCATTTTCTAAAGTATCTAGCTTCTGCATATCTTTCCCAGCAACCCATTTTTTCGGTTCATATTCAATATTTACCAGACTTTTAATATTTATAATTAATATACTCATGATATATTCTTAACATTTAAAATTGGTACGAAATTACGAAATTCATCGTGATATAAATAAAAAATTTTCTGTTGTATAACTTATGTTCTATTTTTACGATCTAAAAATAATTGAAGAAATTAAACCATGAAAAAGAAAAGATCTATTCCGCATACTTATGTTATTGTATTTTTTATAATTATGTTTTCGGCTATTCTAACGTGGATAATACCAGGAGGAGAATTTGACAGAGAAGTAATTCACTTAAATGATGGTAGTGCAAGAGAAGTTATTGTTAAAGACTCGTTCCATTATACCGATAACGTCCCTCAAACATGGGAGATTTTTTCTGCATTTTTTGAAGGATTTGTAGACAAAGCAGATATCATTGTATTGATACTATTAATAGGTGGTGCTTTTTGGATTATGAATGATAGCAAAGCTATTGATGTTGGCATTTTTACGTTTCTCAAAAAAACTAAAAAAATTGAGCACTTTAAATTTTTTAAATTTCTGGGAATAGAAAATATAATTATAACTTTAATTATGCTCATGTTTTCGATTTTCGGAGCGGTGTTTGGCATGAGTGAAGAAACCATTGCCTTTGTTATAATCTTTGTTCCTATGGCACTTTCCATGGGTTATGATTCCATTGTAGGAGTAAATATGTGTTTCGTAGCTGCCGGACTTGGTTTTGCAGGTGCTATTTTAAATCCATTTACAATTGGGATTGCTCAAGGTCTTTCTGGAATACCTTTATTTACAGGGATTGAATATCGTCTTTTCACTTGGGTTGTAATAAATCTTTTTGGCATTATATATGTATTAAGGTATGCACAGAAAGTTAAAAAGAAACCAGAATCTTCATTAGTATTTGAAGATGACAATAAAAACTGGAGAAGCAAAGAACATATTAATGTGGATCAAATGAAATATAATACTCCTGTTTCTGCCTGGATTACTTATTCAGCAATTTCGGTCATACTTGTAATTATTTCGTTTATCAATGTTAACTCTACTTTATCCATTGGTAATTCCTTAATTACAATTCCAATCGTGCCAATATTAACAGGAATGTTTATTATCATTAGTCCTCTTTTCTTAAGAAAATCTGTTCACTTTTTCATACTCAATATCCTACTTTTCACTATACTATTTTTAATTGTTGGTGTTATGGGATATAGCTGGTACATAATGGAAATAGCAACTCTCTTTTTTGCTATGGGTCTAGCTTCTGGTATTGCAAATAATAAAACGCCTAATAATATTACTAAATTGTTTATTGAGGGAGTAAAAGATATTTCATCGGCGGCACTAATTGTTGGCCTAGCAGGAGGAATAATAATTGTTTTACAAGAGGGTAAAATTATTGACACAATTTTAAATTCTGTTTCTCAATCGATGAATTCTATGGGCAAGGTTGGGTCCATTGGTGTTATGTATATAATTCAAACATTTATTAATGTTATTATTCCGTCAGGAAGTGCAAAAGCGGCATTGACAATGCCAATTATGGCTCCATTTTCAGATTTAATTGGCATTTCGAGACAAGCAACAGTTATGGCTTTTCAATTTGGCGATGGATTTACTAACATGATTACACCTACATCAGGTGTTTTAATTGGAGTACTAGGTGTTGCAAAAATTCCCTATGAGAAGTGGGTTAAGTGGATTACACCTTTTATGATAATTTTAATTATTCTTGGATTCTTATTATTAATTCCAACTGTATTAATGGAACTTAATGGATTTTAAATATCTTTTTACCTATTAAGAGGCCATCCAAAAAAGTAGTTTAAAATAAAAACACTTCGACAGGCTCAGTGTGACAAGCTGAATATCAGTAAATTGTCATACTGAGCTTGTCGAAGTATAGACAACTTTCTGACTTTTTGTACACCCTCTTATTAACAATTATATTTTACTATTCTAAAACTCCTCAAATTTATGAGTTACATCTCTAAACTCGCAACATTCCCCTAAGTTTTTGCTATAGACATCCATTGCTCTTCTACTCATACCCATACTTGAAAATCCCCCATCGTGGAAAATATTTTGCATTGTTATTTTCTTTGTTAAATCGGAAAACATTGTAACACAATAATCGGCACATTCTTGTGCGGTTGCATTTCCCAGAGGCGACATTCGATTCGAAAAATCCATTAATCCTTCTAATCCCATTATCCCCGAACCTGCTGTTGTAGGAGTTGGAGATTGGGAGATAGTGTTAATTCTAATTTTCTTCTCGCGTCCGTAGATATATCCAAAACTTCGTGCTATAGATTCCAATAATGATTTTGCGTCGGCCATATCATTATAACCATAAAGAGTACGTTGGGCAGCTACATAAGAAAGAGCTATAACTGAACCCCAATCATTTAAAGCATCTTTTTTTCTGGAAACTTGTAATATTTTATGAAAAGACAATGCCGAAACATCTAATGTTTTTAAGAAATATTCATAATTTAAATTATCATATGTTATTCCTTTCCGAACGTTTGGTGACATTCCAATTGAGTGCAAGATAAAATCAAATTTACCTCCAAAAATCTCCATTGTTTTATCAATAAGATTTTCTAAATCAGTAACGCTTGTTGCATCAGCAGCAATTACTTCTGTATTACACGCTTTCGCCAATTGTTCAGCATCTCCTAATCGTAATGCAAATGGCGCATTAGTTAATACAATTTCAGCACCTTCTTCATATGCTTTTTCAGCGACCTTCCAGGCGATTGATTTGTCATTCAACGCACCAAAAATTAATCCCTTTTTACCTTTTAATAAATTAAATGCCATAATTAAATTTTTAATTTGTACAAATTACATACAACTATATAAAAATAATGTTCACCGTATTTGTAATTAAGATTTATTCTTATTGTGATAATAATACTTTAGCATTTTGTATTGCAGCTTCTGATAATGATTCGCCACTTAACATTTTCGCTATTTCGTTTATTCTTTCTTCTTCAGTTAATAACTTAATATAAGTATTAGTGCTTTCGTGATTATCCTTTTTATAAACAACATAGTGATAATCGCCTTTACTTGCAATCTGAGGTAAATGCGTAATATTTATAACTTGCATTTTTTGAGACATTCCTTTAATAATATGCCCCATTTTATCAGCTATTTCTCCTGATGTACCTGTATCAATTTCGTCAAATATTATTGTAGGTAAAGTTGTAGTCTCAACAAGCAAAGATTTTATACTTATCATTAATCTTGATATTTCTCCACCAGACGCAACTTTTGAAAGTTCTTCTAAGTCAATGTTTTTATTAGCGGAAAACATAAAACTTATTGCTTCTTTTCCTGTTGAAAGAAATTCTTCCACAGGAACCTGCTTTACCATAAAATTAGCATTTGGAATTCCTAATTGTTGTAATATACCAATTACTTGCATCTCTATTCTGGGAATAATATTTTTTCTATTCTTTGAGATTTCTGAAACTAATCCTAATAATTCATTGTATAAATCATCAAGATCTTTTTTGATTTTTTCAGTTTCAAAATCATACGAATTAATCGTATCAATTTTTTGTTGTAATTCCTCTTTTATAATAATTAATTCTTTATCGGTAGCAACTTTATGTTTTTGCTCAAGCGAGTATATATTGTCTAATCTCTCACGAATAAATTCTATCCTTGCGGGATCATGCTCAATTCCTTCGTTTATTTTTTCAAGCTCGTTATTTATATCTTGAAGTTCAATATAAACTGATCCAATTCGTTGAACTATATCGTCACCTTCGTTTATATATTTCGAAATTGTTTCAACTGAATCTTTAGCTTGCTTTAAGTTCGATATTATGGACATTTCATCATTTGAAAGTTTATGAAAACAATTAGAAAGGTTAAGTTTTATTTCTTCTGAGTGATCTAATTTTTCAAGCTCTTCTTCTAACTCGACTTGTTCCCCATCCATTAATTTCAAGGCCTCTAATTGGTTAAATTGAAACTGATAATAGTCTAAATCGTTTTTAGCGTTATCGGCGTTACTTACTAATTTTCTATATTCTGATGATAATATATTATACTCTTCAAATTTATTTCGGTAGTTATCAAGTAATTCTTGGTGATTTGCAAAAGAGTCAACTAAACTTAATTGAAAATGATCATCACCCAACAATAAACTTTCATGTTGTGAATGAATATCAATTAAATTATTACTTAAATCTTTTAAAATAGATAAATTGACAGGAGTATCATTTATAAAAGCACGCGACTTCCCTTTATCGGTAATTTCACGACGAATTGTAGTCACGTTTTCATAATCTAAATCATTATGCTCGAAAAAATCTTTGATTTTATATTGATCAATTTGAAATTTAGCTTCAACATAACATTTACGTGTTTTATCCTTTAAAACAGAAGTATCAGCTCTCTGACCAAGAATAAGTGATAATGCTCCAAGCAAGATTGACTTACCTGCCCCTGTTTCACCAGTTATTATATTCAATCCTTTATTAAAATCAATTTCTAGTTCATTGATTAGAGCATAATTCTGAATATAAATTGAATGAAGCATAAATAAATGACTAAAGTTTAAAATGCCTAAAATGTCAAAATTAATTACTACATTTTAGTTTTTTTCATAATTATAATAATAAACAATTGGTGTCAAAACAGTTGACAATTTACCCATTCTTCGTGTTCATATTACATTTCTTGAGGTTTCAAATAAGCTATTTTTATAATAATTACTAACCAATATTAGCATTTATTTGCCTCACTTTCACAATACCTGCTTTTTTCCTAAAATCAGCTCAGCTTTTTACATTTTAGTGCATTTTAGGCATTAACAATTTTAAATTAATTATTGTTGCTTAATTTTCATGTATTTATCGGAGCGTGTTGGATCAATTTCCACTAAAATTTTATATACACGATCGGCTTCTGCCATAAACGACTCTGAAAATATATTAATTAGCTCATCTGACTTAGCACTTATAATAAGGTCAAAGACAAATAAATACGGATCCGGTTTTTGACGATAAATTTTTTGCAGTAAATTAAGGCTTTCTGCTATTTCTGTTCTACCATTCGCTTCCTTACTTTCCATTACATCAAGTCCCAAACGATGATATCTGTAAAGAAACTCTCTTAAGCCTTTGTAGCGATCGTTTAACATATTTTCGATAAACCAATACCTGTTTTTACGGCTTTCAAATGCTTTCCAACCACTCTCTTGAGCATTTTGTGCATTATTAACAATTTGTTCTGCCTTCTGATAATATTCCGTTCCTCCTAAAAAAGAAAAGGTATCATAATCTAAACCTAAAACAGTATAAGCATAATAAGCCAATAAAGATGTTAAATTTGATCTATGCTCAGTGAGACTAAATTCCAATGGTTCAAACTCCACGTAATTAAATCTTAAATCATCATCTTTAAAATTTAAAACCGTTGAATTGTAAGAGGTATTAAAGATGGGTCTGCTTGATTGAATTTGGATACTCCCTTTAAACTCATCACCACTATGATCCTGTAGATTTATTAAAATATTACACTCAACACGCTCCTCATTTGAATATATATGATTTGTCCAAGCTGTGTTATTCATAAATTCATATATAGCCGTTTGAAGAGTTTGAAATACTTGTTTGTTCGTACCTTGTATCTGGCTTGACACGACCTGTACATTACATCTCAGTTCCTGACTATAAGACGTATGTACATATAATATTATTCCAAAAATAAGTGCAATTACTTTCTTCATATTTTATTATTTTTCAAACTTCCCAATCAATATTTTAACAATATCAATGGCTACATCATTTTTTGATTTCAAATCAAATTTAGTAAGATTATTCTTATTATCTATAATACTTATCTTATTTGTATCGTGCCCAAATCCGGCACCTTTATCATTCAATGAATTTAAAACGATAAAATCAAGGTTTTTATTTTTAATCTTTATTTTGGCATTTTCAATTTCGTCGTTTGTTTCTAAAGCAAATCCAACGAGAATTTGATCTTTATTTTTCATTATGCCTAATTCCGCAGCAATATCTTTATTAGGACTTAATGAGATTTGCATATTATCCTTAGCTCGCTTAATTTTTTTATCAAACTGAACTTCGGGTTTAAAATCAGCTACAGCAGCAGACATAACTGCTACATCGCAACCAGAAAAATATTTTACACATTCATCATACATTTCCTGTGCAGTTTGAATACTAATTTTTGCTATTAAAGGATTTAATACTTCTAAATGTGTAGGACCTGAAACTAATATTACCTCTGCTCCATGGTTAGCTAATTCTTCTGCAATTGCATATCCCATTTTACCTGAACTATAATTCCCAATAAATCTAACAGGATCAATTGGTTCAAAAGTAGGACCGGCAGTAACTAATACTTTTTTAGTTTTTAGTTTTTTTTTTGAGGGAAAAAATCGATAATTCTTTCTGTAATTATTTCAGGTTCTGCCATCCGGCCTTTACCAATTAGGCCGCTAGCTAACTCTCCACTATCCGGATCAATGATAATATTCCCGTAAGATTTAAGCGTTTCAATGTTTTTTAAATTGGCTGGATGCCGAAACATATCTAAATCCATTGCAGGAGCAAGCATTACAGGACATTTTGCTGATAAGTAAGTTGTAAGTAGTAAATTATCAGCAATAGCATTAGCCATTTTGCCCATTGAGTTTGCTGTTGCTGGTGCAATAACGTATAAATCAGACCACGAACCTAAATCCACATGGCTATTCCATTGTCCGTTTTCAGGATCAAAGAAGTCTACAAGGATTGGATTTTTTGATAAAGTTGCCAAGGTTAATGGAGTAATAAACTCCTTGGCTAATTTGGTCATAACAACTTTAACTTGTGCACCTTCTTTTACAAGTAATCTAACAAGAAAAGCAGCCTTATAGGCCGCTATACCTCCGGTTATTCCCAATAAAATATTTTTACCTTTTAGCTTCATGAGCTAATCTTTATTACTTCTGTTCAGTTTCTTCAGCTTCTGGTTTTCTATAATAAATCTGATCATCTTCAAATTCCTGAACTGCCATTAAAGTTGGTTTAGGTAATCTTTCATAAAATCTTGAAATTTCAATCTGTTCTCTATTTTCGAAAACCTCTTCCAAATTATCTGTATAAGATGCGAATTCTTCGAGCTTTCTATTCAACTCTTCTTTTAGTTCACCACCAATTTGATTAGCTCTTTTAGAAATTATTGCCACAGATTCATAAATGTTTCCTGTATTATTATCAATGTTATTTAAATTTCTTGTTACAGTTGTTACAGGAGCTTTTGTTTTTTTATAATCCATCCTTAATATGTTTTATTAAATACTAATTTTTTAAAATATCATTCGAATTTTCAAATATTTCAGTTGCTTCACCCAAAAACTTGCTTTCTGGAAATTCTCCTGCAAATGAATAGAACTCACCGACAGTAGATTGATATCTTTCAATTCTTTTACTTACAACACTATATTTTGCTAATAAAAATTTAGATTTTAAAATAAGAAACATAATTTCTTCCCTATGTTCTGTTTCAGGAAAATCATCTAAACTATTATTTAAAGCAATAATTGCAGCTGTATAAGATTCCAAATTATAATACAATTTTGCACCTTCATAAGATTTTTCAACTAATTTATTTCTTAGTTGATCAACATATCCAATACTCTCAGATGTCCTATTACTGTTTGGATACCTAGACAAATACAAGCTAAACAGTGAAATAGCCTGAAAAGAATACGACTGATCTAAACTAGGGCGAGGCGATAGTAAAAATGTACAATATGCATTCATAAATTCAGCATCTTCCGCAAATTTACTATTTCCGAAAGTTCTTTTAAACTCGTCAAAAAAGTACGCCGCAGACAAATAACTTTTATCGTAATAACTACAATATGCTGCATAATAAAAAACAGTATCCGCCTGTTTAGTACCTTTCAAAATAGGTTTTAATTGATCTAATAAACCACTAGCCCTCATATAATCCTCTTCAGCATAATACTCAAGTGCTTTATTGTATTTTAATCTATAATCTCTACTTTTTAACAATTTCTCATACTTACATGATGAAACTATTACTATTAATAGTATAAGTGGTATTAATCTTTTCATTTTTTTAAACATTTTGCAAATGTACAATTTTAGTTTAGATTGGTGAAATTTAAAATCATTAAACGATTAAATTATTTTATTTATTTTATTGATTTGCTATTTTTTTAAAAAAATGTACTTTTGTGACAAATATAAATTAATAAATAAAAACATAAACTGTGGATATTTTTAGCAAGATAAAAGAGAGAATGGGTCCTTTAGGACAACATATGAAACAAGCTCACGGCTATTTTACATTTCCTAAACTGGAAGGTGAAATTCATCCTAAAATGAAATTTAGAGGAAAAGAAGTTCTTAACTGGAGTTTAAATAACTACATAGGCTTAGCAAATCATCCTGAAGTTAGAAAAGCAGATGCCGATGCGGCAAAAGAATATGGCTTGGCATACCCAATGGGTGCTAGAATGATGTCAGGTCAAACAAGCAAACACGAAGAACTTGAAAATAAGTTAGCAGAATTTGTAAGTAAAGAAGATTCTTATCTTCTAAATTTTGGATATCAAGGAATGGTTTCAATTATTGATGCACTTGTTACCAGACACGATGTAATTGTATATGATAATGAATCACATGCATGTATTATGGATGGCGTTTTTCTTCATAAAGCTAAAGGAGGAAAAAGCTTTGTATATGCACATAACGACATGGATAAATGTGAAAAAATGTTAAAATTTGCTAGTAAGCGAGTTGAAGAAACTGGAGGAGGTGTTCTGTTAATTACTGAAGGTGTTTTTGGAATGGCCGGAGATTTGGGTAAGCTGAAAGAAATAGTTGCACTAAAAAATAAATACGATTTCAGGATACTTTTAGATGATGCCCATGGATTTGGTACAATGGGTAAAACAGGTGCGGGTGCTGGAGAACATTTTGGAGTACAAGATGGAATAGATGTTTATTTTGCAACTTTTGCAAAAGCTATGGCCGGTATAGGTGCATTTGTAGCTTCAACAGAGGATGTTACAAACTTTTTAAGATATAATTTAAGATCTCAAATTTTTGCTAAATCATTACCAATGCCTATTGTTATTGGTTCATTAAAAAGATTAGAATTACTTAAAACACAAAAGGTATTGAGGGACAATCTTTGGTCAGTTGTAAATTCTTTGCAAAGTGGATTAAAGAAAGCAGGTTTTGATTTGGGTGTAACAGAATCTCCTGTAACTCCTGTTTATTTATCAGGAAGTTTACCTGAAGGAACTAATATTACAATGGATTTAAGAGAAAATTATAATGTTTTCTGTTCAATAGTTGTATATCCGGTTATTCCTAAAGGTCAGTTATTATTGAGACTTATACCTACGGCAATGCATACTCTAGAAGACGTTGAGTATACAATTAACGCATTTAAAGCTGTACATAAGAAATTAATTAATGGAGAATACAAAGCAGACTCTATTGCACCTGTATAAGCCATTTTATTTTAAATAAAAAAGCCATCACATATTCGTGATGGCTTTTTTTAAGTAATTTCAATATTATTGAGCTCCTAAAAAGCGCTCAGCATCCATAGCTGCTTTACACCCAGAACCTGCCGCTGTAATTGCTTGACG
>JAQIBH010000091.1 GCA_027859205.1 Bacteroidales bacterium
GAAGATGATTTATTACCATTTTATGAAAAAAAATATAAATATTTAATTGATTTTAATCTGGGAATTCAAAATGTAATTCTTGAGAATTTAGATATAAATGTTGATGTTAAACTCACAAAAGAGTTTGTATATACACCTGATAATGAGTGGGATGATTTTAGGAATTTGATAACTCCGAAAACTAATATAAGTAATTCCCTAAAAATAGTTGAGTATACACAAGTTTTTAAAGAGAAGCATGGATTTATTCCTAACCTTAGTATAATTGATTTACTGTTTAACGAAGGACCAAACGCTCCGGAAATTTTAAAAATTCTATAGTTTTTTATTTGAGATAAAAAAGTAATTTATGTTTTTTTTTTATAACATAAATATTAATTTTGTTTCAAACTCGAAAAAATAAGATGAATAGCCTTACAATTAAAAAAACAGATTCAACTCCAGAAGTTTTATTTTTGCAAAAAGGCGAAATAAAAATTACCGGCAGATCTTTACCCGAAGACGTTAATAAATTTTATGATCCATTAATTGATTGGGTTAAAATGCTGGATGTGGAGAATGTTAAAGTTGATATGAAGCTGGAATATTTAAATACTTCATCCACTAAAAAAATTTTAAAGCTTTTAATTGCTTTAGATGAAAATCAAAATATTGATGTAATAAATGTACGTTGGTATTATGAATTTGATGATTTAGAAATGGAAGATTTAGGAAGTATTTATGCCGAAGAGTTAAAGAAAATTAATTTTCAACTTGTTGAAGGTGTAGATATTTTTTAATAAGAAATTGTATTTACTAGCTTCTTTGTACATGTACTTTAATCCCGAATTACAATAAACCCTTAATTTATTATCCAATTTTCATCAATCAAAATGAAAAGTTCATCAAAACTTATTTTTATTGAAAATTATTATGCTTTTGTTTTAATAAGCCGTTCCAATTGGATGTTGTATCGCTTTTGACAACTTATTAAAAGTAAAATGTAAAAACCAGATATTTAATATAATAATACATATAAATTATTATAATGTAGATTTATAGCGTTAATAAAATAACAGTAATCTTTAAAACAAATAAAATGAAAAGAGTTATCTTTTTTATCTTTTTATTATTTACAATATATGTAAATGCACAAGAAGGCACTAAGCAGTTCATGCCAAACTCTAATGATAGATTATGGATGGAGTTCAATGTTTTTAGTGGGAATAATTTTGGGGAATATAATTGCGATGAAAAAGAACGAATAAATATACACCTTAATGCAGGTGAAACAATGCATTATGGAATGAGTATGTATACTGCATCAAATTATGGAGGTAATGTTTTAACAAATGCATCTTTAGTAAGATATCAGGTGAGAACCCCAAGTGATGGTACTGCTGTTTCGGAGATTATAATGCCTACATCTGGTAGTGGATTTATTAACACATTTACAGAAGCCGTTACCGGGCCAAATGGAGTAATTCTAAATGGAACTGTTATTTCTGGTGGTTACAGCGCATTATCATTTACTGCTTTAGAAAGTGGAGATTATTATATTGAATTTACAGAAACCAGTTCAGGGTATTCAAGATTTGCTTTAGAGTTTTTTGATGTTACTGTTACAGATGCTTCTAATAATGTAATCACTAATCCAGGTGAGCCTAATAAATCAGCAGGTAGATTATGGTCTAAGGGCTGGACCTTTACAAATACATCCTTTGATTCGTATCCTGTAAATGCACATTTTTATGTGTTTACTTCCGACGAATTTATTAATAAAATAAATTTTAAAATGTATCCTTATTCGTTTGCTTTTGTTGTAAACTCTTATGGAGTAACTACATATACAGAAGAAAACTATATTAAACGTACACAAAGTCAGGATGGAGATCAAACAAGCGGTGATGATATTTCGGAATATAGGGTATTTGTGAATGATCCGGATCGTTCAGTATGGCCCAATACTACGCTAGCTCCTCCCAAAGTACAAGTTTGGACCGAAGATACTTTATTTATGGATTACGACTATAATCGCGATCCATTGTTTTTATCACTCGACCATAGCAATGTCGTATTAGAGAAAAATGAACCATTATGCCCTTTTGAAGATATTGCAATATTTAAAATTGAATCGAATGTTGATGGATTTACCGCTATTCTTATTGATATTGATAAAGATGGTGAGTATTCATCTGATGGAAGCGATAGGGTAATCTATCGTAATATGAAAAAGGGTTTAAATTATATTATTTGGAACTTCAAAACCGATGCCGGAGCTGAAGTTGCAGTAGGTGATTATGTTGCTTCATCAACCTTTCTGGGTAGAGGACCTGCTCATTTCCCCTTATACGATGTGGAACAAATGGATGGTATTATTACTTCATCTATTCGTCCATTTATTAAACTTGAAACAACAATTTATTGGGATGATTCACAAATTACAAATTGGGGTGACCCAACTGGTCTAATGGATGAAACTCAACGTAAACAATTAGTTGTTGATAATGAGATTCCAAGAATATGGTCGTGGCGAAACTTGCCAAATACCCCACATAATGGGAACTTAAATACTTTAAATACTTGGTTTAATGCCCTTGATTTAGGATATTCAAATATTGGTTTACAGGTTCAGGAAAGTATCGATAAATGTGTAGATGGTTTGGCTCCTTGGGTAGGAGATGTATTTATGGAAGGTCCAAAGAATACAAATATTGTATTCGATTCTTTGGATTTTACTTTTAAATTTTTTGATCCTCGTGAATATAATATGGATAGTATTCGTATTCTTTCTTTACCTGCAAATGGAACATTGGAATTGTCAACTGTTGCTGTAACTTTAAATCAGAATATATTTGTTGATGATATTCCTAATTTATCATTTATCCCAACAAGTGATTGGTTTGGCAAGACGAGTTTCTTATGGGAAGCTAGAAATGGTGATCGATGGTCGAATAACCAGGAAAATGTTTATATAATAATAAATACTCCTCCAGTACTTTCCGATATTCCTGATCAAACATTGTGTACCAATACACCAACAGGAGATATCAACTTTACGCTTAACGATGATGAAAATGATTTGAATACGATTGAGCTTACAGGATTCTCAGCTGATCCTTCATTTGTCCCTAATAGTGGAATTGTAATTGCTGGTTCTGACATCGATAGAATTGTTACAGTAACTCCTGTAGCTAATAAATCGGGTATGGCAATTATTTATATAATGGCTGATGATGGATTAAGTCAAGTAATTGAGGAATTTACGGTTTATGTAGGTCCTGATTTGCAATTTTCTGGTGATACAACAGTATGCGTTGGTGATGATCTATATCTTATTGCTCAGGAAGTTGGGGCCGATTTGTATTCGTGGAAATATGACGGGACAGAGATTTCAAATGCACAGAGTGTCTTTCAATTGGCAGGCAACGTTGATGTTGGATCGTGGTCTTTGACTATTGAAAAAGATGGTTGTACTTCAACAAGAGATTTTAATGTTAATGTTTCTCCACTTACTACTTTTACAGGAGATGTTGATGTTTGTGTTGGTGAAACACTTTCATTAAGTGCTACAGAAGTAAATGCATCATATTCATGGATGAAGAATGATGTAGAAATTAATGTTGAAAAAATATTTGTAATTCCAAGTGCTGCATTAACTGATGCTGCAACAAATTATTCGCTCTATGTAAGTAAAGATGGATGCGAAAATACTTCAGTATATTTTGAAATTACAGTTGAGAATTTACCAAATACAGGGTTAGCAGTTTTAGGAAATACAGTTGATCCCGATAAAGCTGGAACAATTACAATAAGTAATGCACAAATAGGAATTATTTACAATGTATATCAAGGATTAAATATTATTGCCACAGGAGTTGGTGCAGGTGCAGATTTGCAAATTTCTGTGTTATCAACTTATTTGCTTATTGGAGACAATACATTTATTGTAAAAGCTGATAACGGAAACTGCGAAGTTGAATTAATTAATCAACCAACTATTCATGTTAATACTCCTGGTATAACAGTTTCTGCAATAACCGGAAATACAAACGAAGATGGAACAACTGCTACATTCGGCATTGTGCTTGACACAGAGCCAACTAATAGTGTAACTATTGGCGTAAGTTCAACTGATGCTGGAGAAGGATCATTAGTAATTACCGAAGTAATTTTTACTACTGCCAATTGGGATACAGAGCAAATAGTCATAGTTACTGGTGTTGATGACGATATTATAGATGGTAACCAAAGTTTTAATATTACCACATTAGCTGCCGTAAGTCCTGATCCAAATTATGATGGATTAGACGCAGACGATGTTTCAGTATTAAATGAAGATAATGATATAGCAGATGTTATTGTTACACCTACATTAGGTTTGATAACAACGGAAATTGGAGGAACTGATGATTTTACAATTAAATTAACAAGTCAGCCTTCTGCTAATGTTTCAATTTTATTAAATTCAAGTAATACTGATGAAGGTACAGTTTCGCCATCAAGTATTATTTTCGATGCAGGAAACTGGGATAGCGATCAAACATTTACGATTACAGGAGTTGAAGATACAATTGATGATGATAATCAAGTTTATTATATTATAACATCTTTATCATCAAGTACCGATTTAAATTACGAAGGATTAAATGTTTCAGATGTAGAAGTTACAAATACTGATGTTGATGTAGCAGGAATTACAATTACGCCAACTTTTGGTTTAATTACTTTTGAGGATGGATCTTCTCCAACTTCTTTTACAATTGAACTAAATACAAAACCAACAGCCAACGTTAGTATTGATGTAAGCTCTCTGGATTTAACAGAAGGCTCCGTATCTCCAAGTAGTGTAACATTTAACTCTTTAAATTGGGAATCAGCACAAACTGTATCGGTAACTGGTCTCGATGATTTAATCGATGATGGTGATATTTTATTTACAATTGATTTAGCCGATGCCGTTAGCACTGATCCGGGTTATAATATTTCTGTTCCAGATGTTTCGGTAACTAATTTAGACGATATTGGTCCTAGAGCTGCCGCTGATGCAATATCAACGGATGAGGATACGGATATTAATATTGATGTTTTAAGTAATGATTTAGGATTAGATAATGGAGGATTACTTTTATCCATAACATCTCAAGCAAGTCAGGGGAATTTAATTATTGAAGGTGATAATACAATCACTTATCAACCAAATGGATTATTTAATGGTGATGATACTTTCACTTACGAAGTATGCGATGATGAGGGTGCTTGCGATGAAGCAACAGTTACTGTAACTGTAACTTTAATGGATGATCAACCTGTTGCGGTTGGTGATTTTCGAGGTGCAAGTATAAATACTCCAGTCATCGTTGATGTGCTATTTAATGATTACGGATTGGAAGATGGAGGAATTATAGTTTCTGTTGATGAAAATCCAGCATTAGGAACAGCCGTAAGCAATGTAGATAATACTATAACATTCACTCCTGATACTGATTTTGAAGGCATAATGACTTTTATTTATAGAATAACGGATGTTGATGGAAGCAATGATACTGCAATTGTTACTATAAATGTTAGAGATGTAAATTCAATACCAATTGCAATCGATGATGATGTTGAAACATTGATTAATACAGATCTTGATATAAATGTACTTAATAATGATTCAGGATTGGAAGATGGTTTTGGAAGTATCTCAATTTATAGCAATCCATCAAATGGAACATTAATAGTGAATGCAAATAGAACTATTACTTATTCTCCTGAAATGGATTTTATTGGTAATGATTCATTTGAATATATTATTGAAGATATTGATGGAGACTATGCTACTGCAACAGTTTCAATAAGTGTTACTACGACTCCTGACTCTTATCCGGTAGCTTTCGATGATAATCGTGCTACAGAGTACGAAACACCAATTGAAGTCGATGTATTAACCAATGATACAGGACTTGAAGATGGCGGAATACTTGTAACAATAAGTACAGTACCAAATGCATTAGAAGGAACAGCAGTAGCAAATGCTGATAATACTATCACTTTCACACCTGCTGCTGCTTATTCTGGAATATCTGTATTTGAATATACTGTAACAGATCAAGATAGTGATTCAGATGTTGCAACAGCAACAATAACAGTATTAGAAGACGGAGTAATCAATAATATTCCGGTAGCTACAGATGATACAGACGAAACTATAGTCAATACAAGTGTAGAAGTAAATGTATTGGCCAATGATACAGGTTTAGAAGATGGTTTTGGAAGTATTGCAATACATAGCAATCCTGCAAATGGAACCTTAATTGTAAATGCAAATAGAACTATAACATATACACCAGCGAGTTGGTTTGTTGGAAACGATAGTTTTGAGTATCAAGTATCCGATATTCATGGAGATAATGATATCGCAACAGTTAGCATAACTGTTACTGAAATTCCAAATTATATACCTGAAGCAAATAATGATGACAGAGGAACTAGTATAAATACTGATGTAATTGTTGATGTTTTAGACAATGACACTGGATTAGAAGATGGAGGATTAATACTTACTATTGTTAGTGGTCCAGATGAGGGAACAGTAATAATTAATGCAGATAATACAATTACTTATAGTCCAAATAATGATTATCTGGGAACTGATAATTTTGAATATCAGGTTTGTGATATTGACGGTGAATGTTCAAGTGCAACGGTAACAATAATTGTTAGAGAAGATAATAGTGTTCCGAATGCCATTAATGACATGGTTTATACTAATATCGATACTGAAATTGAGATTGATGTGCTTGGGAATGATACCGGTTTAGAAGATGGAGGAATAGTGGTTACTGCAGTAGAAAATCCTGTTAATGGAACAGTTTCAATTGATGCAAACAATATTGTTACATATAAACCTGAATCTTGGTTCGAAGGAACAGATTATTTTAGTTATCAAGTAACAGATATTGATGGCGATTTCGATATTGCAGATGTTGTAGTTAATGTATTGTCTGGCTCTTTACCGGGAATTACATTTTCCGAAATTAGCCGTAATACAGCAGAAAATGGCACTACAGCAAGCTTTACAATGGTACTGGCTATTCAACCAACAGATGATGTAATTATTAATCTTGATTCGGATAATATTTTGGAAGGAACAGTATCTGATACCAGAATTACGTTTACTGTTACAAATTGGGATACTTCTCAAACAGTTACAATAACAGGACAAGATGATTATTTTGATGATGGTGATGTTATATATAAAATAAAGTTTGATAATGCTGGAAGTATTGATCCAATGTACGATGGCTTAAGTATTAATAATATAGTAATGGTGAATATTGACAACGATGAAGCTGGAATAAGTCTTTTATCCGATTTAACAGAAACTAGTGAAGATGGTGCTTCTACTTCATTTAAAATCGTATTAAATTCTGAGCCTTTAGCAGATGTTTTAATTGATTTGGAATCCAATAACATTTCAGAAGGAATTCTAGAAATTACGGATTTATTATTTACCTCGGAAAATTGGTCAGATACTGTAATCGTTTTTGTGAATGGAGTTGACGATGATGAAGTAGACGGGGATATAAGCTATCAAATTGAAATATTCCCTGCTGAAAGCGATGACTCAAAATATAACAATATTAATTTAGATGATATTTCGCTAATAAATGTAGATAATGACAGCAAGACTTTAATTATTCCTGAGGCATTTTCTCCTGGGAATGATACTTATAATGATTATTTTATAATTGTAAATCTACAACATTACGATAATGCCACAATACGAATTTATAATCGCTGGGGAAATTTAGTTTACTCAAACAACGATTATGAAAATGATTGGGATGGAAAATCAAATGTTGGTAGTTCGTTAGGATCTGAGCTTCCGATGGGTACATATTTCTATGTTTTGGAAATTGAGGAAAAGGAAGAAAAGATTAGCGGATCTATTTTTATAAAACGATAAGCAGAGAAAAGTAATATGAAACAAATTAATAACATGCGAAAAGGATTTTACTTTGTATTAATTGTCATGTGTATTGGAATAGCTAAGGTTAATGCGCAACAGGAACCAATGTTTACACAGTATTCGTTCAATTCATTGACAATAAATCCGGCGATTGCAGGTACTTTGCCTGTACTAAATGTTAATTCATTAACTCGATTGCAATGGATTGGAATGGATGGTGCGCCAAAAACTTTTAGCTTAACATCACACTCACCTATTATAGGTCGTAAAATTGGTATTGGTGCTACTTTAGTAACTGATAAAGTTGGACCGGTTAATAACACGTTTTTTACTTTAAATTATGCATATCGTTTAAGAGTAACCGATGAGTTAACATTATCAATGGGAATAAAAGGTGGTATTAGCAGTTATTCGGTAGGTTTAACCGACTTGTCGGTAATTAATAATGAAGATCCACAATTTCAAAATAACGATAAGAAAATAAGCCCTAATTTAGGATTTGGATTTTATCTGTACGGCGACAAATTTCATGTAGGATTTTCTGCTCCTAAACTAATTCAAACTACTGTCGATGATGTATATGCAACTGATGAAAATCAACTGAAAAGACATTATTTTATTTTTGGAGGATACAATTGGCAAATTAATTCTGACTGGGTACTTAAACCGGGTCTTTTAACTAAATTGGTTTCCGGATCACCGGTATCAAACGATATAACAATACAAACTACGTATATAGATCGTTTTGGTGGTGGACTTATGTACCGAATTGGCGATGCATTAGGCTTATTTGTTAATGGAATAGTTTACGAGGAACTATCAGTAGGATATGGTTATGAATATTCACTAAATGGATTATCTGGTGTAAATGGAGGAACGCACGAAATAATGCTAATGTATAATTTTAAAGCTCTTACAAGCGATAAGAAAAAGAAACGAAAAATATTTAGATTCTAATTATTATAAATTAGAATTAAAAAAATAATTAAAGAGGGTGTCCAAAAAGAACTAAGAGTTTGTCATTCTGAGTTTATCGAAGAATCAAGCAACAACGAGCTCAACGAAGTTGATCTATCCCTTTTAAAATGAGATGTTTCGCTGGCTCAACATGACATGTAAAATTAATAACTTTACTTTTTGGATGCCTTCTTTGTTTGATGAAAGATTTTATCCATTATATTAATTGTAATTATAAAATTCAAACATATTATAGAAGTATTTTCCAATAAAATATAATTCCCATTTTTTTTTCGTACTTTAGAATCAAACTATAATTGTGAAATAATTGAAATATTCTTACATTATCATTCTGATCTTGCTTTCACAAGTTTTGAGTGCTCAAACTAATATTGATAGCCTTGAAGCTTTAATTCCACATAAAAAAGGAATTGATAAAGTTGATCTTCTTAATGAAATTTCCTTTTACTACTGGAACAAATCACCACAAAAAGGTATTGAATATGCTCAAAATTCAAAAAAAATAGCAATTAACAATAAGTATCGTAACGGTGAGGCAAGGGCTTTACTGAATATTGGTGTACATTATTGGGCTAAAGGAGCTTTTGATACTGCGATAACTTTCTCTTACAGAGCTATGAAAATATTTGAAGAAACTGGTGATAAAATTGGAATAAAATCTTCACTAAATAATATTGGTATTATTTATAGTGCTACGAATAAACTTGATAAAGCAATTGATTATTTTACTAGATCAAGACAAATAGCTGTGGAGTTAAATGATTTTCGATCTCAAGTAAATAATAATAATAATATTGGGGAAACTTATATTGATTTGAAAAAATATGAGGAAGCACTTATCTACTTTGCTAAAAATATCGAGATAAGTAAAACCAATAGCGTTGAAGATATAATATCCTCTTCTTATACAAATATCGGAATTTGCTTGATGGAATTAAATAGCCCAGAAAAAGCTATTAACTACTTCGAAAAAGCATACTTAATAGAATTAAAGATGTCTAACAATCATCAGGCTTCAACATCAGCTAATCAAATAGGATTGTTTTATTTAAAACAAAAAAACTTACCGCAGGCATTCAGGTATTTTAAAAATGCTGAAAAATTGGCAGAAGATGCTCAAGCCTTGGAACAACTTAAATCTATTCAAGGAAATTTAGCGGAATACTACATTGCAACAAATGATCTTCGTAAAGCTTTAGATTATAAGAATAAATTTATCGTAACAAATGATAGTTTATATAATGAAAGAAGCTCTATGCAAATTGCAGAAATGCGGGCACAATTCGAATCAGAAAAAAAAGAAAAAGAAAATGAATTATTACGAAAAGATAATGATATTCAAGAATTAGAGATAGAAAAACAAATCAATTTAAGAAACTCCTTTATAGGTATATTGTTTTTAGTAATCTTGTTGGTATTTATCCTTATTAACCGTTTTGCAATTAAGAAAAAGGCCAATTTGGTGCTTTCCCACAAAAATAATTTAATAGAAAATCATAAAAAGGAACTCCAATTGAATAATGAGAAACTTGAAGAACAGTATCAACAACTTAAATTATTGAATGCAACTAAAGATAAGTTTTTCACAATTATTTCTCATGATTTAAAAGAACCCTTCAATAGCATTTTAGGTTATGCTGAATTATTAAGACTAAAATTTGATACATATGATGATTCAAAGAAAATACAGTATATAACTGAGATTAATAATTCTTTGAAATTTGTATATAAATTAATAGAAAACCTCCTCGCATGGGCACAAACACAAACAGGGAAAATATCAATAATTAAAGAATCACTGAATCTTAGAGAATTGGTGGAAACTGGCATTGATCCATATAGGCTTAATGCTTCCAGAAAAAACATTAATATTGTAATTAAGGTTCCTGTAGTTATGGAGATGTTAATTGATAAAAATACATCTTTGACTTTTATTGGTAACATTGTTAATAATGCTATAAAGTTTACCCCGGAAGGTGGGAGCATTTCTGTCGAGGCCAATGATAGAAATGATCACGTTGAGTTACATTTTATAGATACCGGTGTTGGGATGCCTCAGGAAATAATTGAGAAATTATTCAGGATCGATAGCAGTATTACGACTGAAGGAACAAACAATGAAAAAGGTACAGGACTTGGACTTGTGCTTTGTAAAGAATTAATTGAAAAGAATGGTGGTACTATAAGCGTAAAAAGTGAAGTAAATAAAGGTAGTGAGTTTATTGTATTATTGCCTAAAAATGGTTAAAACATGCAAACTTGTTTGACTGCAGCCGGGTTTCGGAGCAGCTACTTCCTGAGTTCCGCACTATTTTTCGCATTTAATTCATAATTAGTTATTAATGTGTGAATTACTGATTTTAGAACTGTTTTTTCGGTGTCCCAGTTGTTTTTTGCTTCAATTTCTAACTAATTAATAAAATTCATAAATACCTGTAAATCTAATACAAAACAAAACACATCAATGAAATGATGTAATGAAATCAGTATTTTTTCCCCTTGTGTTTAATTTTGGTGTCCCAGTGCGGAAAACAGGAGCCGGGTTTCGGAGCAGCTACTTTAGTTTCTATAAATTTTAAATATCGAATTGTTAACGAATTTCGAAGGACCTTTCTAACTAAGCATGAAGTAAAAATTTGAATGCACTTTTTAAACCATCAATCAATCCTTGTTCATTATTCGAAATTAAGTGTAGCTAATTTCATTCGCAGCCTTAAACTTTGGCACTTTCAGTCCATTGTGGTTTATTTATGAATAACAAATTACATGTAAACCAATCCTAATCCTTATGAATTAAAAATATTGTAGGTCTTTTATGAATATTAGGTATTTCTTTTTTCCAATCTTTTATTGACTTTGTTTTAATAAATTCAGTTTCCAAAGTTATATCGGTTGCAATACATAATTTAGTTTCCGGCGAGCAAGTGGAAATAATATCATCAAGCATTTGCTTATTTCTATACGGTGCTTCAATAAATAATTGTGTCTGATTTTCAATTTGCGACCGCTTTTGAAGTTCTTTTAATCGTTTTGAGCGTTCCGGTTGTTTAATAGGTAAGTAGCCCAAAAAGGCAAAGTTTTGCCCGTTTAAGCCCGATGCCATTACCGATAAAAGTATAGATGATGGTCCAACTAAAGGTACAACTGGAATATTCATGCGATGTGCAATCGCTACAATATCAGCTCCTGGATCTGCAACGCCCGGTGTACCAGCTTCCGATATAACACCAATATTCATATTATCCTTAATTGGATCTAAATAAGAGAGATATTCTTCATGTGAAGAGTGCTTGTTTAGTTCATAAAACTTTAGATCATCAATCTTTGTTTTTATTCCAGCTTTAATTAAATAACGGCGTGCAGTCTTAATATTTTCAACAATATAATGATGTGTATCATTAATTATATCAACAACATGTTTTGGAATAACATTTTCTATTGGACTATCACCAAGAGTAGTAGGTATTAAATATATTTTCGCTCTCATAATTAAATAATTTTATTTAGTAAAAGTAGAAAGTCTTTGCAATATAATTCCAAAATACATTAAACAAATTTCAAATAATTATCAAATCTTCATTCATTAAACTGTTGTAGGTTTGAATTTTGATATTTATGTAATAATTGTTGTTTGCTACTTGTCTTTTGTTATTCTAAATTGATATATAACATTTATTAGTAATAATCATAAACATATTACGAAATTCATTGTATTTTATACCAAGTTCTTTATCTAAATGGCGTATTTAAAATCTAATTTTAAAGTTTAGAATTGTTAATGCCGTTACATATTTAATTCATATTTGTTTTTACAAATACGACACATTAAATAGTAAACGGTATTACTTATGTTTTTTTTGAATTATTTAATTTCAATTTAAGCTTTTATATTTGTTAAAAACTGAAAACTATCTAATGAGTCAAATATTAAATTTTATCCTTAAGATAATCCTAAATAGAAATTTTATATTGGTTTTTGCTGTAATTATGGGTATCTCTTTTGGTAATTATGCCAATTATATAAGAGAATATACGATATATCTGTTAGCAATTACTATGATATTTGCAACAACTGGAATAGATTCAAAAGCATTATTGCCAATTAAAAAGTTGTTTAAACCAATGCTTGTTGGAACTATTCTGAATTATTTTATGTTTGGTACTGTTGTTTTGGTATTGGCTTGGTTTTTAATGCCAAGCAAAGAATTGTTTATGGGATTTGTTGTAATAGTTGCTGCGCCACCAGGAGTCGCAGTAATTCCGTTTTCTGGCATTTTAAAGGGCGATATTGAGTATTCAATTATAGGAGTTTTTGGAGCTTTTATTGCCTCTATAGTTATTGCACCCGTACTAATAAAGTTCTTTGATAGCAGTGCAAGCATAAGCGCATGGTCTCTTTTTATTCTTATGATAAAATTAGTGTTAATACCACTTATTGTATCAAGGTTTCTATTATACAAACCTGTTTTTAAATATGTTGCAATCGTACGTGGTAAAGTTGTAGATTGGGGCTTTGCTTTACTTATTTTTACTGCTGTTGGATTGAATCGGGATGTATTCTTTTCTAATCCGAAAATATTGTTATTATCATCGATTGTATTATTATCAGCAACTTTTGGACTAGGTACATTGTTTGAGTATTTCTCTAAAAGGGGAAGTGTAAAATACGAGCGAAGCATTACCCAGGTTTTATTATTAACTATTAAAAGTTCTGGATTTTCGGTGGTTACAGCAATGACTTTATTTGGTAAAGAGGCTGCTATTCCATCAGCAATATTAGCCGTTATCGTTTTGTTATATTTGTTATATCTTTCTATTCGTTTAGAATTTAAAAAGAATTAAACTGTGAAAGTAAAAATTCTTGGAACAGGAACTTCACAAGGAATACCAGTTATAGCTTGTAATTGTAAGGTTTGTCAATCGACCGATCCAAATGATACTCGTTTGCGCACTGCAGCTTTAATTGAAGTAGACGGTGTAAATATTGTTATTGATGCTGGCCCGGACTTTAGGCAGCAAATGCTTCGCGAAAAGGTAAACAATATCGATGCAATACTTATTACACACGAACATCGTGATCATGTTGCAGGATTAGATGATGTAAGAGCCTACAATTTTATAAATAAAAAAGCAGTTGAAATATACGCAGATGCAAGAGTCCAAGAGGCAATCAAATCCGATTTTGCTTATTCGTTTGCCGATAAAAAATATCCTGGAGTACCTCAAATAAATTTACACGAATTAATAAACGAACCCTTCGAAATAAATGGAATTATGATTATTCCAATTCAGGTTTATCATAACAAGCTTCCCGTATTTGGATTTCGAATTGGTGATTTTTCATATATTACAGATGCAAATTATATTAGTGAGGAGGAGAAAGAAAAACTTAGTGGAACAAAGTATCTGGTAATAAATGCTTTGCGTAAACAAAAGCATATTTCTCATTATTCACTTTCAGAATCATTGGATTTAATTAAGGAATTAAACCCACTACGTGCTTACATAACGCATATTAGTCACCAAATGGGCTTACATCATAATGTTAATGAAGAATTGCCTCATGGAATATCTCTTGCCTATGATGGTTTAAGATTTGAGATTTGATAAATATTTCTAATAACTATTTTACATTAGATAAAAAATATCTTATTTTAGTCTGTTGTTAATATAAATTTAAAAATCAAATATTATGGAATCAAATAGAAATACCGGAAGAGGAATAATTGGAATAGTACTTATCTTAATTGGAGTTGCTTTTGTTGGAAGAACCTTGGGTTTCTTTCCTAGACAACTTATGCATTATATTTTTTCATGGCAAATGATATTAATAGTTCTTGGAGTAATATTTATTTCTACACGTGAAAATAAATCAACAGGTTGGATTTTATTAGGTGTTGGTTTGGTATTTTTCTTGCCGGATGTTATTCATTTTCCATATTCTGTGCGCAGATTATTTTGGCCGGTTATATTAATAGTAGTTGGTTTGTTAATTATATTTAAATCATCACTTAGAAGGAAAAAACCTGAGGGTTCAAATAGTTCTGATTATATTGATGACATTGCAATATTAGGAGGAGGCGATCGCGTAGTCACATCCGATAACTTTAAAGGAGGTAGTATAACTGCATTATTTGGAGGGTCTAAAATTGATATGAGGAATGCAACATTAGCTCCGGGAATAAACGTAATTGATATGTTTTGTATGTTTGGTGGATCAACCTTAATAGTTTCTGAGAATTGGAATGTAAAGCTTGATGTAGTCTCAATTTTTGGTGGTTTTTCCGATAAAAGAAGAATTAAGTCCGATACAGTTAAGGATGTAGGCAAGGAAATCACAATTAAAGGCTTTGTGATGTTTGGAGGAGGTGAGCTTAAAAGTTATAATTGAAATTAGGATTTTAAATTAAATCTTTTTATTTATATAAGGTTTAATGCACAAAAGCGCTACAATAATAACATACTGTATTTAAAATTGTATTATAATTAGGGCCAGAAAAGCTCTGAAATCTTACTGTTTATTACTCAAATTACCTGGTGTACAATTGACACTTCTAATAAAAAGCATGAATCGATTGATAAATATATTAACAAAGAAAGATATTATTCCTGAATATAGACAAACCCCAATCGGATTACTTTTGGAATATCATAATCTTAACCAACAGTTTGACAAATACGAGAATGCCCAATTACTTATTGGAATGTGCATGGATCACCGTAAGCATTTGCACATTCCTGACAATTTTGCATTTATATTACGTTCAGGTGGAGCAAATTTAAGATATAGTGAATTTAAAGTTTCATATGCTATTGCAGTCGGACAAGTTAAACATATTGCTCTTATAGGACATAATAATTGCGGAATGGTGAATTTGTTTGAACGCAAAGAAAGTTTTATTCAAGGTCTTGTAGAAACAGCAGGCTGGGATGAAAAAAGGGCAGAAGAACATTTTTTACGTTTTGCTCCAATGTTTGAAATAGGAAATGAAGTGGACTTTATATTAAGCGAGACAAAACGATTAAGACTTCAGTATCCTGGAATTCAAATAGCACCCTTAATGTATTTGGTAGATGACAACAAATT
>JAQIBH010000102.1 GCA_027859205.1 Bacteroidales bacterium
CCATTTGTAGTTATTCCCGATACTTCATTTATTCAAATGATTAATTATCCGGTAAATGTTAAAATACTGTCGAACCAGGAATATTTATTGGAGATTAACGATCAATATAATATTAAACATACCCTCAAATTTGGAGATCCATTTGAAAACGAATCTTTTAAATTTAAAATCATCAAGAATGAAAATATCTATTCTGTTTACAATAAAACCAGTTCCAATAAATATCTTTTTAAATTTCAAAACATAAATAATTTGGCTAAAATCTACAGAGCCAAATTAAACATTGATGTAAACGATGAAAAAGGCTCAATACTTAATCTGAAGCTAAATGGTTTTGTTCCAGAAAAAATGGCTACATACCTCAATAAACTTTCTGAGGTTTATATTCGTTCCGATTTAATCGAAAAAAATGAGCAAGCCGAAAACACGCTGGGGTTTATCGATGAGCAATTATCTTTAATTGTAAAAGATTTGAATAATGCCGAAGCTCGACTACAAGAATTTCGATCAGAAAATCAGGTTTTTAACCTGAGCCAAAAAGGTGGCTTGCTTATTAATCGCCTATCGGATATTCAAATAGAGCAAATACCTTATGAAGTGCGCGAACGTTATTTCGATTACCTTGATAGCTATCTTCAGGAACACGAATCAAATCAACCCATTGTTGCTCCATCAATAATGAATATAAATGATGAGGCACTACAAAAAATAGTAACTAAATATAACGATCTCTTATTTCAAAAATTAAAATTTAGCCAGGTGGCAAACGAAGATGCCAGCAATATTATTATTTTGCAAAACGAAATTAATAGCTTACAAAATATAATTTCGGAATATATTAAAACAAACAAACAAGCAAACAAAATAAGCATTCGGGCACTCGATCGAAAAATAAACGACATAAATAAAGAAATAAACCTATTGCCGGTAAACGAAAGGATCTTAATTAATATCGAAAGAGAGTATACCTTAAACAACGAACTTTATACTTTTCTTTTGGAAAAAAGAGCCGAAGCGGGTATTACAAAAGCGTCCAACGTTGCCGACAATAAAGTACTGGATATTGCCCGACCCGAAAATGCTACTCAACTTACACCCAAACGTTCGCAAAACTATTTAATAGCCCTGGTTTTGGGATTTGGGTTTCCTGGAGCCATAATCCTATTGTTAGAATTTTTCAATACTAAAATCGAAGATAAAAAAGATATAGAACACAATACTGATATCCCGATAATTGGAACCATTGGGCATAACACAACACAAAGCAATATTCCGGTATTTATTGATCCTAAATCGGGATTAGCAGAATCGTTTCGTACACTACGAACAAACTTGCAATATATTCTGCGCGAGAAGAATCAAAAAGTAATAATGATTACCTCAACCATTAGTGGCGAAGGAAAAACATTTGCTGCCATTAACCTGGCTACCATTATTGCAATGACCAACAAAAAAGTGCTTTTGGTGGGTTTAGATTTAAGAAAACCAAGTTTACATAAAATTTTTGATGTTGTAAATGATACCGGTATAAGCACATTTTTAAGCCTACAAAACGAATACTCAGAAATAATTAGAAAAACGCCCATCGAAAATCTATCTCTTGCTCCTTCGGGACCTATTCCGCCTAACCCTGCGGAACTAATTGAGACTGAACAAATGAAAACTTTCTTTGAAAAAGCCGAAAAAGACTTTGATTTTATTGTAATCGATACACCTCCTATTGCTATAGTTACCGATGCATTGCTTATTAGTCAGTACGCTTATGCTAACCTGTTTATGATCAGACAAAGATACAGCAATACTCATGTTTTTGATTTAATAAATAAGCTGAAACAAGATCAAAAAATAGCACACATGAATATTATTGTGAACGATTTAAAAATGCCTAAATATTACGGATACAGTTACGGATACAACTACGGATATGGATATGGTTACGGATATGGGATTGGAAGGAAGGATGAGTAATTTATAAATAGTAAATTGTGTTTAGTGAATTGTGATTGGTAAACTGTAATCTGTGAATTGGGAATGTAAAAGTGCATGTCATGCTGAACATAGTGAAATATCTGTAAGAAGAGCGAAAAGTAGAAAATGTGAAAAGCACTCGTCATACTGAACCTTTCGACAAGCTCAAGACAGGCCTGACGAAGTATGTGGAGAAAAAGAGAACGTGAGAAGAAGAGAAAATGTACAAGTGCGTGTGTCATGCTGAACGAGTTGAAGTATCTGGAAAAAGATAAAGTTGTTTAACATTACTGAATGAAAGAATCACAAAATATCGAATATAAAGAAATCTGGAAAGACGAATATTTAAAATGGGTAGCTGGTTTTGCTAATGCCACCGGAGGTAAAATATATATTGGGATCAATGATTCAGGTGAAATTGTCGGCATAAAAAATATAAAGAAACTACTGGAAGATATTCCGAATAAAATTGTTCACTCATTAGGCATTGTTGCTGAAATTAACAATTTAGAAAAGAACACAATACAATATCTTGAAATTATTATTACTCCATCAAGTGTACCTATTTCCTATAAAGGTGTTTATTATTTGCGGTCGGGCAGTACTAAACAAGAATTAAAGGGAAATGCTTTGCATCAGTTTTTATTAAAGCGCATTGGGAAAAGCTGGGATGATTTGCCTTGTGAAAATGCTACATTGAATGATATTGACAAAAAGGCCATAGCTTATTTTTTCCGAAAAGCGACATTGAGTAATCGTATCTCAAAACATGCACCTGACGATGATTTATTAACTATGTTAGAAAATCTGAATTTACTTACAGAGGGTGTAAAACTAAAAAATGCGGCTATTCTTTTATTTGGGAAACAACCTGCAAAGTTCTTTCCTGGTGCAATCTTTAAAATCGGAAGATTTATTTCAAGTGATGATGATTTAAGATATCAGGATATCATAGAGGGAAATATTATTGAAATGGCAAATAAGGTTTTGGATATTCTTAAAAATAAATATTTGATGTCGCCAATACAATATGAAGGATTACAGCGTATTGAAACTTTAGAATTACCCGAAGATGCGCTACGTGAAGCCATTTTTAATGCTATTGTTCATAAAGATTATACCGGAGCTCCAATACAGTTAAGTGTTTATAATCATCAATTAATGTTATGGAATGAAGGACGATTGCCTGAAGGTTTTACAATACAAACTCTTTTAGAGAAACATCCGTCAATACCCTATAATAAAACCATTGCCGATATATTTTTTAGAGCCGGATTTATTGAAGCCTGGGGAAGAGGCATATCAAAAATCATTATCGGATTTACAAAAGCAAAACTTCCTATCCCTGATTTCGAAACCAAAATGGGAGGAATATTAGTAACTATATATAGAAATAATAATAATTCTAATGAGGGAGTAAATGAGGGAGTAAATGAGGGAGTAAATGAGGGAGTAAATAACTTGCTGGGCTTAATAAAATCTTATCCCGGGAACAGAACCCCGTTTTATGCCGATAAAATTTCAACATCGGTTAAAAATATTGAACGATGGATTCAGATTTTAAAAAAAGAAAGTAAAATTGAATTTAAGGGCTCTTCTAAAAAAGGAGGGTACTATGCTAAATAAAGTGGAATGCCCCGAAGCACAAGATGCAGGAACAATTATACTAACAGGCTTTGAACCCGAAATCGTGCTTAGCTCAGTACGTACAGTTATCGAAGAACACAAATCTAATAGAGCATGTCATTTTGAGCAAAGCGAAAAATCTCTGTCACAAATAAATAGCTTCATTCCAATTGACTATAAAATTACCAATACCTCATGGCGAGTATTAAAACGAACGTCATGCTGAGCCTTCCTGCGGCAGGCAGGCTTGTCGAAGTATTAGGAAATACCAAATTAAGTAACAAACCTGTCCGCCGCAGGAAGATGGTGGGGAATAAATAAATAAAAAAGTTCAAAAATACGGTAATCGATAAATTACAAGAAAAATAATCTTTTACTATCTAGACATAAAGATTGCTGTAAGCAAAATGGACAAAAAAACAAACATTACTTTGCTTTGTGACAGAATTTGTATAAATTGCGTCAACACAATGACGGTATTATGAAATATTTAATTAGAGAACTCTCAGAAAATATACTAAGAAAACTTAAACCCAATAAAGTGGTTATTGTATTTGGTGCAAGAAGAGTTGGAAAGACAGTACTGGTAAAAGAGATTTTAGATAAAATTGACGAACCTGTTCTTACGCTAAATGGCGAAGATATTAATGTACATGATAAACTTGCAATTAGGACGGTTGAAAACTATAAACAAATTTTAGGTTCAAATAAATTACTATATATTGACGAAGCTCAAAAAATTCCGGAAATTGGCCTGAAACTCAAACTGATGATTGATGAAATCCCTGATTTAAAAATAATTATTTCCGGTTCATCCTCTTTTGATATTCATAAAGATGCCGGAGAACCATTAACCGGTCGTAAATACACATTTAACTTATACGCATTTTCGGAAAGAGAATATCATCAAACAGAAAATAGCATCGAGAAAATTGACAAAATAAAAGAAAGATTGGTATTTGGGAATTATCCTGAGTTACTTCATTTGCCAGACAGAGAAGATAAAATTGACTATTTAAATGAAATGATAAGTTCTTATTTACTGAAAGATATATTAGCTTATGAAAACATAAAAAATTCACAAAAAATTTTCAACTTACTACGTCTTATTGCATTTCAGATTGGAGGTGAAGTTTCTCTTCAGGAATTAGGCAAACAACTATCCATTAGTAAAAATACGGTTGAAAAATATCTTGATTTATTAAGCAAAGTATATATACTTCATAAAGTAGAAGGTTTTAGCCGAAATTTACGAAAAGAAATAACGAAGAATTCAAGGTGGTATTTTCTTGATAATGGTATACGTAATGCAGTTATCGCAAACTTTAATTCTATTGAATCCAGGAATGATATCGGACAAATATGGGAAAACTATATGATTAGTGAACGGATTAAATACCTGGAATACAAGAAAATATCTTCTAATAATTATTTTTGGAGAACATATGAACAACAAGAGATCGATTGGGTTGAAGAACGGGAAGGCTCTTTGTTTGGCTACGAATTTAAATGGAAAGAATCAAAAGTTAAAATACCATCACAATGGATAAAGGCGTATCCTGATTCTTCATTTGAAGTAATTCATTTAAACAATTTTGAAAATTGGATAAAATAAATAAAAATAGCTTATGCATAGTGCAACCAGAAACACAGGATGAAGGAACAATTATACTAACAGGCTTCGAACCCGAAATCGTGCTTAGCTCATTACGTACAGTTATCGAAGAACACAAATCTAATAAAGCGAGTCATTTTGAGCAAAGCGAAAAATCTATTAATCAGGCAAACAACTCCATTCCAACTGATTACACAATAACTAACACATCCTGGCGGGTATTAGAACGAACGTCATCCTGAATTAATTAAAGGATGAATAGAAAAAAAAGACATTAACACTTCGAGAACCTCAGTGTGACAAAATAAAGATAAAAGGAAACCTTGCCTGTCGGCAGACAGGTTTATCGAAGGATTAATAACAAAAAATAAAAAAAGTTGCCTGTATCAGAAATCAAAATATACCAATTAGAAGACGGTCAAACCAAAGTCCTTATGATTGGAGATAGAACCCTAATGAGTCATACATATAATTTTTCAAAATTTGAAGAAATAATTTTATCAATTAAAGATAAATATCTAAATATTCTTACTAAGCTATATGAGTTCTTAAAAAAAGAACTATAAATGACAAATACAGGATTAAATAGTAATCAAAT
>JAQIBH010000106.1 GCA_027859205.1 Bacteroidales bacterium
TTCATCCATTTTCTCATTTATGAATTTCTTGATATCAAATCTCAGAGTTAAATCTAAAGCAATATCATTGTCAAAGAAATCTTTTGTGAATAAAACAGAATCGGTATCCTGCGCATATAAAAATTTATTTTGAGTCAAAAAAACGAAGCTCAGTAATATCGTATAATAACAAAACCTTTTTATTGCTATCATAATTATTATTTAGATATTAATATATTTAATAATTATCTAGGTTTATCATAAAACCTAATACCTTTAACTTCTTTAAAAAATATTAATAACTCGAAACTGTCTTTAATTAAATCAGCTGGTCCAATATCAGCTCTTACTACGGTTACACCAAATCTTTTTGAAAGATCTTCAAGCAATTCTTTATGATTTTCTGGTTTTATTAAATCAATCCTATCATAAATAACTCTTTTACGTTTGGTCCCCATGCCGGTAACGTAAAACTCAACAACAAATGCTACAAATATTGTTAATGCATCGGCAACAGCAAGCTCCATAAAACTAATATTCTCATTAGCTACAGCATTTTTTACAGAAATCCCAATAACCAGAAAAAGGTATGTCATTTCACGAGGAGGTATTGGGTTTGTCCTGTATCTAAGAATACCAAACACTGCAAACAATCCTAAAGCAAATCCCAAACGAAGACTAACAGAACTAAGAAGTAAACAAATTTGGAATACAACAATACTTACAATCATAAAAGTAAAAAAGTATTCACGAAATCCGTTTTTCCGAAAATACAGAAAATACGAAGGGATAAAAACCCAAAACAAATTATAGCCAAAGCGAGTTATTAATTGCATAAATTCCTCGGGATGGTACAAATCTAATCCTAAAAATTTAGCTGATTCTAATGAACCAATAATTACGTTAAGTTCCATTGCATATTTTATTAAGGGTTACCACTTTTTTTAAAAATCTATTATGTTTAATATTCGGAGTTAATAATACATTACCCATTACGTATTTACTAAAACCATTGGGTCTGATATTAAACTCTCGTAAGGTTTGAGTAAATGGACTAATACCATTTGCTTTATCACGCTTAACCTCAATAATAGATAATCCGGGCATGCTAATTTCATGACTATTATTTTTAAATCTAACATTGGTATCAATTGTTATTCGCTCTAGATGTTTCTTTCCAGCTAATGTTATTCTGTCGAATATAGTCCAAATTGTTGGATATAAACCAGAGTCAGGAATAATAATATTATCATGTATAAAGTCCAAATGCGATTTTTCTAAATTCGACGTGAGTTTACATTGATTCCTTTTTTTATTGGTTCTAATGTAATCTTTCTTCTTTTTTACCTCCAGAAAAACATCGCCCGTATCCATATATTTTCGAAAACGAATCTTATATCTAATTCTTTTTCCCATATGATGATCAAAGTAAGTTTTCATTTCAGGAGTATCGAAATAAAGTGATTCATATCCAAAAATTCGTTCTGAACCAGATGCTTGAATTTTAAACTCATTTCCTACCCGATCAATAATTTGATTTAAATATGTAGCGCTACAAATATATTTTGTATCAATACGATTCAAAAGTTTGTAATCATATAATTCATCCAAACTGATAGGATCAATATGTTGTAATATATCTTTTACTTGTTTATTCATTCAATACAATTTAATCTTTCTACATAAAAATAAATTCAAATATATTTCATACACAGAAACGTGCATTAAAGTACGTATAAATTGAACATTAATCAAGATTAAGCGGATTTAAGTAAAAAATATAAACTAAAAAAATGTTCCACTCAATTAATAAGGTACATTATCAATGTAAATAATTAAATAATTGGAAAGTTCAACGGAAATGCTAAAAAGCTTTAATTCACTATTTAATAATTTTCTTTTCATAAAAAAACTTGTCAGGCAAAATACCTAAAATATAGAAAAATCAAAATTATCTAAACTGAAATGCTCTGTTATTACTGTTGCAAATAGAAGAATAATGAAATAAATACCTCAACAAAAGTATTGATAATATTAATATGATATTTTATTTATAAGTTCAGAAAACTTAAAACCACCAGGAATAATGGGTTCCTAGCAATTTTTCAAAAAAAAAGCTGCCTCAAATAATATGAAGCAGCTTGCTTAGTCAACAATTAATTACTAAGAAAAATCGACTAAAAAAATCCTAATTGTTATTTAATAATATATCTTCAATCGCTTTTCTAAACATTACTTTAGTTTCTTCATTCGATCTACCAATACCTGATGTCATTCTTGGTTTTCCTTCCTTTGGACAATATAAGAATGCTGGAATACCCTGAACACCAAAAACGCCAGCGAGTTCGGGATCTTTTTGAGTATCTACTTTAAAAACGTTTATTTTGCCCTTATATTCTTGTGCAATTTCTTCTAATATTGGTGCAGCTATTTTACAAGGTCCACACCAGTCCGCGTAAAAATCAACGATACATGGCAGATCTCCTTCAAACTTCCATTCTTTATTTACTTCATAGTTCATCACTCTTTTCTTGAATTCTTCTTTTGTTAAAGTGATTGTTGCTTTTTCTGAATGATTATCGCTTTTCTCTGATTTAATTTCTGTTTTTTCATTCTTTTCATCAGAAGCTTTAACACCCTCTTGACATGCCTGTGTTAAACCCACAGATACAACCAATACCGCTAAAAATATTTTTTTCATTTTATATAGTTTTTAATTTTACAATACATGTTATATTATTTCACAAACAATTCTATTTCAATACATAAACATTAATCAACAGTACTCTGTTCATCTTTTTCCTTTTTAGTTTTGCGCTTTTTAACAATATCGTCAATACTGTCACCCAAAAAATATCCAATTAATCCACCGAACAAAATCATTGTATGCCAATTTGATTGAATAGCGCATGTTCCACTCATACACCCAACGTATTTCCAATATAAATACCCAGCTATAATTCCTGGTACTATTAATATAAATCCAAATTTATGTTTTGTGATAAAGTCTTTCATATTTTTATTTTTATTTTTATTTTAACTATCAATTTGCATACCAAAATATCAACATCTGTCAATATGTATATATTTAAGTCAGTAATTGGATTACCTGACAATAAGACATAAAAAAGGGAGCTATCGCTCCCTTAACCATAAACCATAAACCTATCTGCCATGACTGCCGTCAGGCAGGCTATAAATCTATAAGTTATATAAATATTAAATAACTCCTTGATCTAACATTGCATTAGCTACTTTTAAGAAACCTGCAATATTTGCTCCTTTCACGTAATCAACATGTCCGTCAGTTCCTGTACCATATTTAACACAAGCTTCGTGAATACTGCACATAATTGAGTGTAATTTTTCGTCAACTTCTTCTCTACTCCAACTTAATTTCATAGAGTTTTGAGACATTTCTAATCCTGATGTTGC
>JAQIBH010000112.1 GCA_027859205.1 Bacteroidales bacterium
TTTTGGAACATAAAATAGGAGAAAGATTCCCGCTACTAAATAAATATTTTTGAAAATTTGAGCTTCTCTTGCAAAGGGCTGCAAGCTTCTAATATAGAACAAAGAAGAAATTATTACAATTGGTACAATCCAATAAGCGATATACAGGAAATATTTAAAAACATTAAAATCAAATCCCGAAACAAGTAGTTTTATTCCTTTAAATGAATATATATCAACTAATAATATAAAAACACAAATAAATATAATAAACATCATAATTCTTTCTTTCATTTTATTTCATTTAGTTTACTACAAATATGTTATAAATATTTGTTCTATAAACAAGCTGTTGTAGTAAATGGAGCAAATATAGGAATGAATATGACAATACCATATTTAAGTAGTTTTTCTTTTAAATGATAAGAACGTGTATTATCAGGAATTGTTTAAATTTACATTATCAATGGAATTCAATAATGTGAATATTATTTCTTTTAATAATTATTATTCTGAATGTTACATTAACTAATTAAACTATTAATATACTAAATGATTGATAAAGAATTAGTATTAAAGGAATTAAGTTTTAAGGCAACCAGAAGTAGCGGGAGTGGAGGTCAGAATGTAAATAAAGTTTCTACAAAAGTTGAATTACGGTTTAAAATTGGAGAATCTGTATTACTAACTGAAAATGATAAAGATAGAGTAAGAATAAAATTGAAAAACAGAATCTCCTCTGAAGATATTTTAATTATTGCGTCGGATTCTGAAAGAACACAATTAGGTAATAAAAGAGAAGTAATCGAAATATTCTTTGATTTACTGGAAAAAGCATTGAAGAAACCTAAAAAGCGCGTTAAAACCAAACCAACCAAAGCATCTAAAGAAAGACGTCTTAAAGAAAAGAAGATTATTTCAGATAGAAAACAATCAAGAAAAAAGGAAGAATAATAAAGTCTTTTTGCTATTTTTTCAATTGTTCTATTTCATTTTTCATTCCCAAAATCATATTGTGTAAACTACTCATACTTAATTCATCCGGTTCAGGTAAATTAAAACTTAAAAAACCTAAAGCCTTCCAAACTTCGTGTATTTCGTCTACTTTTATGGAATAGGGATCATATTCGGGATTATCTGATTTTAATATTATTTCACTATTATCCTTAATATTGTTATATAATCGTTTATAAACTATGCCATCATCTTTAGAAATTAATATGTATGGTATACCGTCTTTTATATCTTCCCAGTTTGCTAAATATTCACATATAATGTAAGAACCGGACTTAATTGGCTCCATACTATCACCTTTAATTTGGAATACTCTATATGTTCGCTCATTGCTAAGCTCAATTAGTGGGAGCGAAAAACTTGGCAGTTCTCCAATAAATTCAGGATCGGAATATCCTTTTGTATATCCGGCTGAAGCCTGAATAGGAACTGTAGTTATTAGTTCTTTGTCATTTTTATCAACCACAGTACTAACAACCCGTAAATTATCTCCTTTAATAAAATCACTAATAACTGTATTCGATTCTTCCCAAAGCTTCATTTTTATAAGATCATCAATAGAGATATTGAAAAAATATGCAATATCCTGAATAACAGATAATTTAGGAGCTGCTCGATTTTCTTCGTATGAGCCTATCATAGCCCTATTTACACCTATGTTCTTAGCTAATTCTTCTTGTGTTAATCCTTTAGCCTTCCGTAAATATTTGATATTTTGTCCTATATATTCCATAATTAGTGCTTTAGCCATTTATTCTTAGCGGTTAGTTGTTTGTAGGCGCTTAGCGTATATTCATATATACAGCACGTTTATTTATTCTTTGTATGAACTTAATTGACATAACCGCTTAGCGCCTATTAAAAACCAAACATTTTATAAAAAATCAGTTTATTCATACAAAAGCAAATTTACTACAAATATAATAAAATTACTAAACAAATTAGTTTTTAAGCGGATTTATTTTGTATATTTGCTAATAATATTTGCATAATCTATTAAAATGAAGTTTGAAACCACAAATAAACTAAAAATATTAGCAAGTGCGGCTAAATATGATGTGTCTTGTGCATCAAGTGGTAGTAATCGACCGAATAAAGATAAAGGACTTGGAAATGCTGCCCCATGGGGAATATGCCATAGTTTTACTGAAGATGGACGATGTGTTTCACTTATGAAATTAATGCTTACTAATCATTGTATTTACGATTGTGCATATTGTGCAAACAGAAAAAGTAATGATATTCAACGCACAACATTTACAGTTAATGAGCTGGTAGAGCTGGTAATTGAGTTTTACCGACGAAATTATATAGAAGGTCTTTTTTTAAGTTCAGGAATTATTAAAAATCCTGATTACACCATGGAGCGAATGGTTCGCGTTGCAAAAGAACTTAGAACTATGCAGAATTACAATGGTTATATTCATTTAAAGTCGATACCTGGAGCTAGTGAAGAATTACAGCATCAAGCGGGGTTGTATGCTGATAGATTGAGTGTAAATATTGAAATAGCAACAGAAAATAATCTAAAAATGCTTGCTCCAGATAAGAATTTTAAAAGCATTCTTATTCCAATGAATACCATTCGAGACAAAATAATTGAAAATAAGGAAGAGCGCCGTAAATATAGATATGCACCGCGATTTTCTCCTGCAGGTCAAAGTACTCAGTTGATCATAGGAGCAACACCCGACAATGATAAACACATTTTAAACCTCGCTGGGAAATTATACAATTCTAAAAAGCTGAAAAGAGTTTATTATTCAGGTTATATTCCTGTAAATAATTACGATAAAAGATTACCAGCGCTAAATGAACCACCATTAAAACGTGAAAACAGACTATATCAGGCTGATTGGTTGTTTCGGTTTTATAACTATTCTATTAATGAAATTGTAAATGATGATTATCCTGATCTTGATTTGGAGATTGATCCTAAATTGAGTTATGCTTTGCGTAATCCATGGCTGTTTCCAGTTGACATTAACAAAGCAAGTCTCGGAACCATACTTAGAGTACCAGGAATAGGAGTCTTATCAGCTAAAAAAATTATTTTAGGTAGGCAATATAGCAAACTTCGCCTGAGTAATTTAAAGAAAATCGGAGTTGTACTAAAAAGAGCAAAATATTTTATACTATGTAATGAACTCAAGGCACTAACTATAAATGAACTTTTACCAGAAAACGTTAGAAAAATAATTTTACGCGAAAACAAACCATTAAAGCAATTCAATAATGCAATCCATAAGCAATTAAACTTATTTACTGTAAACTAAAGCATTATACCATGAATTTATTCATATACGATCAAACATTCGAAGGCTTATTAACTATAATTCATGATGCCATTGAAATGAATATTGAGCCCGATAAAATTATAAGTACAAAATATTTTCAAGATGATTTATTTGCAACAAAGTACAATATATCAACTGATCCCTACAAATTTGATAAGCTTTGGAATAAAATAAAAGAAAAATCAAACGAGCAAAATTGTCAAAGAATTTTCAAAGCTTTCTTATCTGAATTGCCTGATATAGAAATAACTATATATGATTATATTAAGTTAATTATTGAAACTCCATATAACATTGAAGTTAATTTTAGCGAAGACTGTGTTATTAAAATAAATAATGCCCAGAAGAAGGTTGGACGGGAATCACAAAGAGTATTGATGTTTGTTCGTTTTCAGAAGACAATAGATGATATCTACTATGCATCGTTCGATCCAAAATATAATGTTATTCCGCTTACTGTAAGTCATTTCAGAAATCGATTTGCAGATCAAAAGTGGGTAATTTTTGATACACGAAGAAAGTTTGGTTATTATTATGACCTGGAAAATGTACGAGAAATTACAATTGGAAAACAAAAAGTTAGTTTTGAATCAGGTAAAGTAAATAATGATATATTACATATGAGTGAAAAGCTTTTTCAAAAGCTCTGGAAGAGCTATTATGAAACAATAAACATTAAAGAAAGAAAAAATATTAAGGTCCATATGCAATTCTTACCAAAACGATTTTGGAAATATCTCCCGGAAAAAGACTTTAAAAGTGAATTAATATTGAATTGATTATGAATAAATAGCGTGTTTGTTAACAATTATAAAGTATTGTTTTAATTCTTAGCTAATATTAAAAAGTATATAATTGTAGTTGGAATTAATAAAATCTGTGTTTAGCCTTTTATGTTCACAAAATGTTTATAACTAAAAAATAGCACAGAATAAAATGATTACAAGTGATCAATTAAGAAAAAGATAAAACTTATTAACATAGTCTTGAAAATTATATTTTTTTATCAATTGTTTATTTACTATTTTAATACATTTACGAAAATAATAGAAGGCGCCGCTATGCAACATAAGAATCTCTTAGAGGTATTAGGTTTTGAACCTAAAGAAAATACAACAGGAGTTTTTCATAAAAAATTTACTTTAAATTCTAACTATAGTATAGAAGTAGATTTTGAAAAAGAGAAAATCAATTATGGACATCTTATTACTGTTGAAAGCAAAACAATACAAAATTTTTCTCAGGAAGAAAACTGGGTAGTTCTGGAGTGTGTAAACAGACTTATAGAAAAAGGTTATAATCCTCAAAATATTATTCTTGAAAAATCTTGGGCTGCAGGACATGGAGTTTCTAAAAGGTTAGATGTTTGTGTTACCCGAGAAGATGGTTCAGAATTTTTATTAATTGAATGTAAAACATACGGAAAAGAGTTCTCCAAAGAGTTTGCACGAATGAAAAAAGACGGAGGCCAATTATTTACTTATTTTAAGTTTAGTAATAAAGCTGATTTAATTATGCTTTATGCTTCTGAATTAAATAAAAAAAATATTATTTATTCTAACGAGATTATTAAAATTGAAGATGATTATCGTACAGGGGATGTTAAAGATTTTTACGATAAATGGAATAAATTAACTAAAGATAATGGTGTTTTTGATACTTGGGTAAGCCCGTACCATTTTATAAGCAAAGCTTTAACTACTAAGTTATTAGAAGACATAAAACATGAAGATAGTGGTTTTATTTTCAATCGTTTTTTAGAAATCCTACGCCATAATGTTGTTTCTGACAAACCTAATGCGTTCAATAAAATATTTACTCTTTTCTTGTGTAAAATTTATGATGAAAAAGTAACTCCTAAAAATGATGAATTAAAATTTCAATGGCTTGAGGGGATTGATGATAATGTTTCTTTTCAAATGCGTTTGACAGATTTGTATAAGAATGGAATGTATGAATTTTTAGATAAAAAAGTTACCGATTTTTCTACTTCAGATTTTGATACAAAATACAAACACTTAGACGAAAAAGTTAAAGAAGATTTACTGAAAGACATTATAAAACTTCGTCTTGAAAAAAATAATGAATTTGCAATAAAAGAGGTTTTTGATACAAAATCTTTTACAGAAAATGCAAAAGTTGTAAAACAAGTGGTTGAGTTACTTCAAGGATTCAAGATTCGTTATACTAAAAAACAACAATATCTTTCTGATTTCTTTGAGTTACTTCTAACAACTGGACTAAAACAAGAGTCTGGACAATTTTTCACACCTGTGCCTATTGCACAATTTATTATTAAAAGTATTCCTATTGACGAATTGATAAATGAAAAACTTAGAAAAGGAGAAAGAAATAATTTATTACCTTATGTTATTGATTATGCAGCAGGGAGTGGTCATTTTATTACAGAAATGATGCATGAAATACAACGTAATTTAGAAAAACAAGAACCTGCCAATTATATTAAGGATACTGCAAATAAAATAGACAATTGGAAAAAAGACCATTTTGATTGGGCATTACAATACGTCTATGGTATTGAAAAAGATTACCGCCTGGTTAAAGTAGGTAAAGTTGGTTGCTATCTACATGGAGACGGATTAGCCAATGTTATTCATTCTGACGGATTAGGAAATTTTAAGGATACAGTAGAATACAAAGACCAATTAGACAAAATAGATACTGATTTTCCTAAAGAAAACAAACAATTTGATATAGTAGTATCAAATCCTCCATATTCGGTGCCTGCTTTTAAGCAGAATGCACGCGATTATTATACCGAAAATGATTTTGATTTATATTCAAAGCTTACTGATAACAGCTCTGAAATAGAGTGCCTATTTATAGAAAGAACCAAACAATTGCTCAAAGATGGAGGAATGGCAGGAATAATTTTGCCAAGCTCTATTTTAAATAATACAGGTATTTATACCAAAGCACGAGAAATTATTTTAGAAAATTTTGATATAATTGCTATTACTGAACTTAGTAGCAATACATTTATGGCAACAGGAACAAATACTGTGACACTATTTTTAAGACGAAGAAATAATTACTTTAGTATTAACTTAAAAAAATCTGTAGAAAAGTTCTTTACCAATTTACATGATGTGACTTTAAACGGAATAGAAAAGCCTGTTTCTAAATATATTGCTCATGCCTGGGAAGGCATTACCTTTAATGATTATAAAACATTAGTAAACAACAAGCCTAATGAAACTGTACTTAATCACGAACTTTATAATGATTATAACAATAAAATAAGAGGAAAAAGTAAACAAGAAATATTTAAAAACATTATAAAGTTGGAGGTTGAGAAACTCTTTTATTTTATTATAGCTTATCCTCAGAAAGTAGTTTTGGTAAAAAGTGGTGAAAAAACAGCCGAAAAACAATTTCTGGGTTACGAGTTTAGTAACCGTAGAGGGAGCGAAGGCATACACCCAACACAAAGAGGTAAAAGCATTGATGAATGTACTCAACTTTTTGATACAGATATTTTTGAAAACCCAGAAAAAGCAAGCAATTATATTTATAAAGCCTTTAAAGGTGATTTTGATTTTCCCATAAATCCCAAATTAGAAAATAATATTTCTCGTACCAATTTAGTTGATATGCTAAGTTTTGATAGAACTGATTTTGAGAAATATATTAATTTGTCTGCTAAAAAGAAGATACGATACGAAGAAGTTTGGGGTACGTCAAAAATAGAATTTCTAGAAGAATTAACTGATGTTAGAAAAGGAAAAACAATAACCCAAGATAAAGCTGTAAATGGTAATATTCCAGTTATTGCAGGAGGAAAAGAACCTGCTTATTTTCACAATAAAGCAAATAGAGACGGTAATATTATTACTATAAGCGCATCTGGTGCTAATTCAGGTTTTGTTAATTATTTTAGAACATCAATCTTTGCTTCAGATTGTAATACTATAAAGTCCAAAAATGAGAATAAAATTTCAACAAAACTTATTTTTCTTTTTTTGAAATCAATTCAAAATGAAATTTATGGTTTACAAAGAGGACAGGCACAACCGCATGTTTATGCTGATGATTTAACAAAAATTAAAATTCCGCTTCCACCTAAGAATATACAAGAAAAAATTGTTACAGAAATTAATATTTTAGAAGGAGAAATAAAAGAAAAAATTG
>JAQIBH010000136.1 GCA_027859205.1 Bacteroidales bacterium
GTAAATAAACATCAAAACATTAGAGCTGCTTTATGTTGGAATGTGGAGATCGCAGAATTAGCAAGATCACATAATGATGCTAATATTTGTTCATTACCAGCACGTTTTGTTAATTTTAATTTGGCAAAGGAAATTGTAAATACATTTTTAAAAACTAAATTTGAAGGCGGAAGGCATATAGGCAGAATTAAGAAAATTCCTATTAATTAAATTTTTCTATTATGTTATCAAATACTTGTAAATATGCAATTAGAGCAGTAATTTATTTAGCTTTAAACGGTGAGGGAGAGAAAAAAATTGGAATAAGGGAAATTTCAAATAAACTTAAATTTCCATCACCTTTTCTTGGGAAGATATTGCAAATGTTAGCTAAAAATAAATTATTAATTTCTACTAAAGGACCTAACGGTGGATTTTGTTTAGCTAGACCCGCAAATGAAATTACTTTATTAAATATTATTGAGATTATTGATGGTTTATCTTTATTCGAAGATTGCTTGATTGGATTAAGTACT
Organism: Bacteroidales bacterium; assembly: GCA_027859205.1. Taxonomy (GTDB): domain Bacteria; phylum Bacteroidota; class Bacteroidia; order Bacteroidales; family UBA12077; genus UBA12077. Next base: position 516 of record JAQIBH010000136.1, read on the forward strand.
TGTTCGTCTAGTGCTCACAGTGGCGTTCAATGTGCAACACATCGAAGTTACTTACCAATTAGTAAACAACTTTACGATTTATTTAATACTCAAACTATTGAAATGCTTGCCAATGAAATAGCAGCATCAGATGGTAAAATAGGATTATAAATAGTTTGAAAAAGTAAATTTTTGTAAAGAAGGAATAATCAGAATACCACAAATACACCCCAAAGTATTTGCTAAAATATCTAGAAATTCAGCCGATCTATTATTGGTAAAATAATATTGAAAAACTTCCATTAATAAGCCATATGATATAACAACTATTAAGGTTAGTAGTATTTGTTTTTTTCTTTTTATTAAAGCTATTCTTATAAAAGAAGCCTGTAAAGTAACGCTTAACATAAAATATAGGATAAAATGAATAAGTTTATCGCTATTATTAAATTGAAAAATAGATACTTTAGTTATATTTTCTTGTGAAGCCAAACTACCAAAAAAAATAAATAGAGCTATTAGTATTGGTTTCCAATATCTTATTGCTTTCATAAAAAGTTGATTATATTTTGAAATGAATAAAGTTAATCTAAAACACCTCAATCTTAATCTTTTTTCATAACTTATAAATCCTAAAATTCTCAGTTATGATTAAAACTAATCCTCAAATTAATAAAATTATAAACCAATTAAAGGCTGAAAATATCAATACTTGGTTTGATCTTGGTTTATTTATAGATAAAATTAAGGAAAATCGCAAAACTCCTCAAAAGAAATTCTTAGGTACTTACGAAGATTTCAAATCACATATGTGCAAAAGTGATATGGCTTTTTTAACATATCAGTTCTCAATAGATGGTGTAAGTATAGAAGTAGAAAAATATACAAAAGTATTTAATAAGAAATTTAAAGGATCACATATTCATTACATATCTGGCAAGTTTTATCCTGAAGTAATAGGTACCATACCTAAATATATTAAACAATTTGAGTTGCCATTAATTCAGGCTTTTGATGCTTGGGATTTATATCAAGATTTTTTCTTTACTAGATTGGAAAGAGGGAGTAAGGAATATAATGAGTTAATAGGAAAGTTTTGGAATCAGACTCAACAAATTGTTGTAGAGCTTGGGAATTATATAGCAGAAAACGATATCAGACTTTTATATTTATTAAATGTATGTTCTAATCCCGGGAATGTTTCACTTAGTCTTGCAGTTGTAATACTTTCAGAATTCCTTGGAATTCCGGTTATAAATAATAACCATGATTTTTATTGGGAGGGAGGATGTTGTGAGATTGAAAAAATAAAGAAAAAATTACCCAACGGACCCAGAGATTTCTTTTTTACTAATTCACATGTTGGAGAGTTTTTTTCAATTATTGAGGTGTTATATCCGTGGGAGTCAAGAATATGGATTAATGTTAATATTAACAAGCAGCAAAGCGAGCATTTAGTAGAAATAAATGGTCACAATCCGGTAAATGTTGTAGAAATAGGAACGGCAGTGGATACGAGCATTTTTCAAAATACTTCGAAAAGAAAAAAAATAAATACATTTCATCAATTTGAGCAGGCCTTAAGTCGTTACACCAATACTTTAATAAGCTACTCGGCAAAAGACGTAATTGTAAACGAATTAGTATCATCAGATAACCCAAGACCAATTTTAATTGGTGCAAAAAAAACGGAAGCGAAAGAAAAGTTTCTGAATGAGAATATTGTGTTTTTGCAACCAACACGAATTATTTCGAGAAAAAGAATTGAAATAGGTTTTGATTTGGTTAAGCAATTATTTAACAACGAAAATTTTTATAAAAGATTTAGTGAGACAAAGCATCTTAAACTTACAATAATTATTACCGGCCCGATAGCTGTTGGTCATTTTGAATATTTTACTTTTTTAATAAATAAATTTAAGGATTTACTGGATTCGTTAGATGAAAAAATAAAAAACAAAGTGTTTTTGGCTTTTCTGTTTAGCGAACTTGATAAACCAAAATTTAAATCTCATTTTGAAAATCCTGCAGGAATCCCAGAACTTTATAATATTGCATCTTTAATACTATTGCCAAGCGAAACGGAAGGAAGAGGATTGCCAATAATTGAGGCAACTGCATGTGGAACACCGATTTTTTGTAGCAGATATACACCTGAAAACGTTTATTCTGAAGTTATTGGAGAACACTTACCCCATGTTGATAGATTAAAGGTTATAGAATTTGATGGAAAAGAAATTACCAAAGAGAATGTTCGCAAAATAATTGACAGAGTATTTTTCCCCCATAAATTTTCTGAAGAAATAGCACATAATCATCGAGTTGTTGATAAACGGTATAGTTTGGATGCGCTAAAAAACAATATAGATGATATTTGTTATAGAATGTATCGCCAGTTAAAGCCAAATTGGATAAACATGACAATTGTAAGAAAAGCATTTTTTGATTATCAAAAGTTGTGTGCTTATACAAATGATGATTTAAAAAATATTTTGAATATAAAAAATAGAGAATATTTGCCTGGATATGGAAGAATGCGATTTATGATTCTTTTAAAATCCTTAATTGATCCAAGTTATTTTAGGGTAGAGGAACAGTTATTTCGAGGCATGGCTTTTAAATATGCAAATGAAGTTTTAAGTAGGGAAAATGAGGATGTTTCAGTAAAACAAAAAATACGGTTTTTAAACGCAGTTGAAGGGATCTTTTTACTAAAAAGCGGAGTGGTAAATATTCAACATGATCATTCACTGCCGTATCGACATAGAAATAAAACTAATTTTCCATATCAAGATTTTACAATTCAAGAGCTAAGTGGCTTAATAAATCTTTTATTTCATTCAATCATTAAACCAAAAGAAAGTTCTAAAATAAAAAAGAATGCGCATTTCTTTACAGATATTGAGTTGGCATTATCACAGTTAACTTCGAGCACATACTTGGGCATAGATAATAGAAAAAAATTAATACAAAAATTACAATCGAATATACCAATAGCATATTTCCCTGGAAAGTATATAAAAAATGAGTTAGAATTTTTCGCTTTACAGGGTGTTCGTTCCAGACTTGAACTTGGCATAGAAGAAGAATTAACAGAGGATACATTAGAAAAAAACGCAAATAATATAGCACCTATATATATAATGGCGAGCAAAAAAACAACACTTGAAAATTATAATAGCCAAAGCATTAAAAATTTTATTGTGGAAGGGCAAGATGAAGAATTATATTTATTATATAAATATAAAATTTTGCAAGTAATTGAAATAGATCAATTGTGTATTGGAATACATTTTAATCAACTAGGAGCAGCAGGTTTGGCAATTCTTAAAAAAGTAAAAGAGGAGAAAGGTATTATTATTTCGAATAGACAAGAATCTTCGGTAATGACTGATATTGTTGATATTGATAGATTTCATATAGGAAAAGTCGAAGATGAACTTACATCCGCAATATTGGGCATTCCAATAGACAGTGGTTTTGTTCAATTTGTTCCCGCAGGAATACGTTCAACTTTAGCATTTCCAACGCCTATTCAAACCGCAAAAGATTTTGATAAATATTTAAAAGGGAAGGAATTTAAATTAGCGGTTGAAAAGCATGGTGAAGAAAAGGTTTTTGAAATATTAAAAGCGGATGCAGAGACAAAAATGTCACCAATTAAAAAAGTAATAGAAGATTTATTGAGTGATAAAACAACAAAAGACCTTGTGAGTTATGAGTATGTAAGTGGTGTTTACGCTGACAGAATGCCTTGGAGTGGTGTAATTGCAACTGCAGATTTAAAAAATAATAAAAAATGGAAATTTATCGCTGAATCAACAATGAAAACAAAACGAGTAACAGATTTTGTAAAAAGCTTAAAAGAGAAAACAGGAAATAATGTAAAAATTGCCTGGAATGGTGGGTATATTCTTAATGCAGAGCTCGTTGGTAAGCTAGGATTGCCAGAATCTTACATAGGCTCACCCCTTGGATTGTTAATATCGGGTGGAAAAGTGTTAAGTGCACCTCTTTTTAATAAACCAGCATTGATTTTCAGAAATGGTACTGTTGATATCTCCAGGGTAAATTGTTCAAAAGGGATAAATGTTTCACGTGGAACAGACACCATCGAACTTTCGGGAGATCAGTATAATACAAAAAGCAATTTTGAAAAAGCACGATTTTATGATTTATTGTATGATCATGATGATATTTTAGTGGAAAATTGCACCCTTGTCAGACTAGCAGGAAATGTTATTAAGGATATTGTTAATGTGTCTGAAAAACAAGACATTAAGATAATTCCGGTAGGATTAACCCTTGTAATTCCGAGTGGGCAATTTCCAAAATCATGGAAAGTGAATGACGAACTGGATATTGAAATTAATGGTTTGGAAAATATTGATTATGCAATTGAGGCTGGTCCAATGCTAATGGAAAATGGTGAAATTGTTCTAGATATGGAAAAGGAGGGTTGGAAAACACAAAATTCAATTCGAACACAGGCAGCTCGATTGGACTATACAGATATGCGAGGACCTAAAATTGCAGCTGGAACTGATAAAGAGGGAAATCTTGTGGTGCTAACAATAAATGGAAGAATTAGAGAATCGGTAGGTGCAACTCATTATGATATGGCGGAAATATTAAAGAAGTTTAACATTGAAAAAGCAATGGGATTTGATCCAGGCGGAAGCAGTACCTTGGTTGTGAATGGTGAAACCTTAAATATTTCACCTTATAATAGTAAATACGAAGAAAATATTTATTCACTTCCACCAGAACCAAGAGCCGTTTCAAACGTAATAATGGGATATATTGATAATTTAAAAAAATAATTGTGGCGGGTATATATTTACATATTCCATTTTGCAAAAGCAAATGTTCATATTGTGATTTTTACTCGGTGGCAAATACCAAGTTGAATGATGATTTTGTTAACGCACTTTGTAAAGAGATAGAATTACAAAAAGAATATTTAGGAAATGAAAAAGTACAGACTATTTATTTTGGTGGTGGTACTCCTTCCATGTTAAATGGAAATCAAATAAGAAAAATATTAGAGAATATTCATAAGTATTTTAATGTTGATTTAAATAATGAAATAACGCTGGAGGCGAATCCGGATAATTTAAACACAGAATATCTTAAAACAATAAAAAGTCTGGGAATTAATCGCTTAAGTATTGGTATACAATCTTTTGATGATAAAGATTTATTATTAATGAAACGTAGACATACCGTTGATCAAGCCATAGAGTCAGTGCAAAATGCACAAAACCAGGGATTTAAAAACATAAGCATTGATTTAATTTATGGTTTACCCGAAATGACGATTGAAAAATGGAACAAGAATATAAGTGATGCGCTTAATTTAAAAATTCAACATATTTCTGCTTATCATTTAAGCATTGAACCAAATACAGTATTTCATAAATTACATAACCAACAAAAATTGAACTTGCCATCGGAAGATGAAAGTATAAATCAATTTAAATTATTAAAGGATAAAACAGCAGAAAAAGGATTTTTACATTATGAAATTTCCAATTTTGCTCTAGATGGATCTCTTTCATTGCATAACACAAATTATTGGATGGGAGTAAAGTACTTAGGATTAGGTCCCTCTGCACATTCTTATAATTTAACCTCACGACAATGGAATATTTCAAATCTTCACCAGTATTTGGACGTAATATTAAAAGGAAAAATACCTTGCGAAAAGGAAAAATTAAGCAAAACGGAAAAATATAATGATTTTGTCATTACATCTTTAAGAACAATGTGGGGATTAAATACTGAAAAGCTAAAAAGTACAATGGACGAAATGTATGAAAAGCATTTTTTATCAAAGGCAAAAAGTTTTTTGGACAAAAATCTATTGGTAAATTTAGGAGATAATTTTTTATTAACCGAAAAAGGGATGATTTTATCCGACTTCATTATAGAATCCCTTCTTTACGATTAATTTTATTATGATGAAAACAAAAGAGTTAAAAGAAAGAGAAGAGCAACTTCAAATGGCACTTATAGGATCAAGTCATGGAATATGGGATTGGGATTTGGAAAATAAGCTTGTTAAAATCAATGATTTATATGCTAACATGTTAGGATATACGCTCGAAGAAATAGGAGGATCAATTCTTAATTTTGAGGTATGGAAGGAAATGCTACACAAGGGTGATTTTAAAAGGATGATAAAAACTTTTTGTGAGCATGTTGAAAAAAGAACGGACTTATATGAGTCTGATTTTAGAGCTAAACATAAAAAAGGACATTGGGTGTGGGTTCGTGTACGAGGAAGTGTTATGGAATGGGAAAACAATAAGCCAATTAGAGCATTAGGAACACATTTAGATATTTCAAAAGAGAAGGAGAACGAAAAAAAAATTAAAGAGAGCGAAAAACAGTTTACAACTTTATTTGAACAAGCGGCGGATGGAATTTTAGTTGGGATTAAGGGAGGAGAAATTATTGAGGTTAACGAAAGTATTTTGAAACTGACCGGATATAATAAAGCAGAATTAATAGGCAGTAATATAGGTATGCTTTTTGAAAAAGAAACATTGGTAAACAATCCTTTGCGATATGATTTGGTAAAAAAAGGAGATACGGTTATTCGTGAAAGAAATATTGTTAAAAAAGACATGACAAAAGTCTCGGTTGAAATGAACACAAAAATTTTAGGTGATGGAAGAATGCAGGCTCTTTTTAGGGATATATCTAAACGTAAGAAAGCAGAAAATGCCTTAAAAAATAGTGAAGAAAAATACAGGAATATATTCCATCATTCGCCTCTAGGTATTGTGCATTATAATAAGGACGGCGTAATAACTGATTGTAATGAATACTTTGTAAACATAATAGGTTCATCTAGAGACCAATTAATTGGTTTTGATATGTATAAGGAGATAAAAGATTACAGTTTAGTTAAAACTATAAAACAGTCTGTAAGTAAAGGTGACAGTTATTTTGAAGGATGGTATTCTTCCATTACAGCCAATAAGGCTACTTTTTTAAGAATATTTTTTAAGGGCATAATTAATGAAAAGAATGAAATTATTTCTGGAGTTGGGCTCATAGAAGATATTACTGATAAAAAACAAGCGGAAGTTGCATTAAAAGAAAACGAGAATAAATATAAAATGCTTTATGAAACGGCAAACGATGCAATTTTTTTAATGGAAAAAGAAATTTTTATAGATTGTAATGAAAAAACCCTCGAATTATTTAAATGTACCAGAGAACAAATAATTGGTGTTGCGCCCTATCAGTTTAGTCCTGAATATCAACCGGATGGCAGAAAATCTAAGGAAAAAGCGATGGAGAAAATTCATGATGCATTAAAGGGTAACTCTAATATTTTTGATTGGATTCACATAAAATACGACAAAACAGAATTTTACGCCGAGGTTAGTTTAACTGTTTTCGAATTACAAAATAGAAAGATAATCCAGGCAATTGTTAGAGATGTATCAGAAAGAAAGGAGCTTGAACAAAAGATATTTAATGCTGTTACTGAAGCAGAAGAAAAAGAAAGACAACGATTGTCAAGTGATATTCATGATGAAATTGGCCCCCTGCTTTCAAGTTTAAAAATGTACATTGAGTCAATAGACGAAAAGAATGATTTGGAAAAGCAAAAATATTTAAAGACGAAATTGCAAGGTTTAATTAAAGAATCAATAACAAATGTAAGAGAAGTGTCGAATGCCTTAAGTCCTTATTTGTTAGGGACATACGGACTTAAAGCAGCCTTAAAGTCAGTTATAGAAAATTCAAAAGAAATAATTAATATTATATTTGAAACAAATCTGCTAAAAGAACGTTTCCCTAAAAGTATAGAGACAACATATTACCGTATTATAAAAGAATTATTAAATAATACATTAAAACATGCTAATGCTACAAAAATAATAGTTTCACTGAATTACAGCCAAAATAAACTGACCTTGGTTTATGAAGATGATGGCAAAGGAATTAGTGAAGAAGATTTGAAAACATTAGAACCAAAAGGAATCGGTTTATATAGTATTACAAACAGAATATTGTCCATTAAAGGAAATTACAAGTTTTTTACAGATCAGAAAAAGGGGTTCAAACTACAATTAGTAAAAGAAATAGATATTTTAAAAGATTAGTTATATGAATATATTAATTGTCGATGATAATAAGCAATTTCGTAATGCTTTAAAATATATACTACAAGAAAATTTATCCGATAAGTATAGCGAATTATACGAAGCGGAAAATGGTGATGAATGTATTGATATAGTTAAAAAGCAAGCTATTGATGTTATATTTATGGATAAAGAAATGCCAATTATGAATGGAGAGGAAGCAACAAAAAAGATTGTTGATAATTACAGGAATATTAAAATAATTGCTTTATCATTTCATTCAGAATTAGAAGATATTAAAAGCATGTTGGAAGCTGGCGCCCGTAACTATATAGTTAAAGAAGAAATTACTAGCGAAGTAATTGCAAATTGTTTATGAATTACTTCGTAGCAATATCTATAAGTTGGCGTAATTTCTCCTCTAAGGTAACATAAGAAAAGAGTTTCTTCCCTAATTGATAATTGTATTCAGCAATTTCTTTATTAAGTTGTGTATTATATATTACCTCGTGCATGTCTTTTAATGCGTTATTCGTTAATACATTATCTTCGAGCATAACAGCCTTAAATCCTTTGCTCCCAATATCGGGCCAATATACAGGTTTATAATTATTTACAAAAATGGGGCGTTTCGCTAAAACAGCTTCAACAAATGCATTTCCAAATCCTTCATAAGTACTAAAATATGTACAAGCTCGTGCATATGCGTATGCATCAGAAAGAGAATAATTCTTAGATGCGTGACCAGATAAACCTTTATTTGAGAAATCTTGATATGCAAATCGAATTTGCTTACTAAGCTTTAATTCATGGATTTGTTCAACAAGTTTCATATAATATAAATTTCCTGCATCATCGGCGTAATTTCCTGTAATAATTAATTTTAATCTTGGATCATGCAGTTTATCAATTAAATCAATTGCAGTTTCTATACCTTTTCTCTCAACAACCCGGGTAATTTGAAATAGCAGAATATCATTATTCTCAAGATTTAAATCAATCAGAAGGTTTTTATTATTTTCATTTAGTTCACCAAAAGGTTTATCAAAATTCATGACATTCGGAACAACAATAGAATCACGATTAAATTTTTCTTTTAATGTTTTTCGAGCATTTAAATTTATTACAGCATGATAACTGTTTGGTAATCTTAGGGGAAATTCATTTTTAACAAATTCATTAATTTTCGGATGTGGAGAAACATATCTGTCGCCACGTTCCCAAGCAAAATCATGATCATGAGTAATTATGGTTTTCCCGGTTTTTAAAATCGCATTTTTTATTGCAATGCCCATTGAAATATGTGATGGAAGGCAAGAAGCATTTTCAGAAAGTAAAAGATCAATATTGAATTTATGAATCCAGTTAATAATTTTATTTTCAATAACTTTTGAATAGAGCTGAAGATGCTCAATTAAATCATCTTGATCAAAATCTGGATGGAAAAAAGCTTTCTTTTGCTCCCAGTAACTTTCAGGTGAAAAGAAAGACATTTCTGGCACTCGAGTTTCGCTTTCACAGTTCATTTTCCTACCTTCAAATTGACCAGAAATAATAAAAATTTGATGGCCCATTTTTTGAAATACTTCAATCCACTTTTCAGTTTCAAGTGCAACACCGTCAACGCCACCGATTCGTCCTATAATTATACCTATTTTCATGATCCCTGAAATTAGAATTTATAACGTAAAATTAAGCATACTAGATTTAAAATTGAATTATTAACTTAAATTTGTATGTAATCAAAGGATTTTAATAACATGAAAACAAAATATTTGACAATATTAATTCTAGTATTTTTTTACATTTCGGCAAGAGCGCACATACAACTGGATACTAGGTGTTACGAAAATATTAATTGCTATGATTTTAACTTATTAAATGAAACTACTGATGTTTTTTTAATTGATTTAAGAACGCATAAAGAATATAGAAAAGAGCGTATTCCTAAAGCATTTTCAGCACCAAATAAAGATTCATTAAGAATATTACTTGATGGTATTGATAAAACAGAGTGTATATACGTTTATTGTGTAATAGGAGTCGAAAGTAAAATGGTTTCAAAATTTATTTGTAAAGAATTGAATTTTAGTAATGTGTACAATTTGGAAGGAGGTATTTCTAAATGGAAAAAGAAAGGATTTTTAATAGACAAATCACAAAAAGCAAAAAATAAAAATTAGTTTATTCTTCAAAAGGTTTATCTTCAGTAGTTTTATCTTCGTTTTTGTTCTTATTAATACCATATTCTTTTTTATACTCGTCAAGAATGTTTTTCAATTTTATAATTTCGGCTTTATTATTAGCAATTGTCGTTTTAAATTTTTTAAAAGTAGGATACGAAAGTAATAAGCCAATAAAAAAGCCAATAAATATAGTAATTAGTAAAAATAATGATAACGAGCCCTGGACAGGATTTCCGATAATAAAATCTAACTCAACAGGAATACTATTTCGTAATGCAAACACTACGAGTAATAGTGCTGACAATAAGCTTATTATAAGTGATTTTTGCATGTTGTTTAAATTTATTTGTAAATGTACTGTTTTATTTTTTTAAATAGAATATCCTTATCGATAGGTTTTGAAACATAGTCATCACAACCTTTTTCTAGACACTTATCTTTATCGTTAAACATTGCGTAAGCTGTTTGAGCAATTATTGGTAAATTAGGGTTTATTTCTTTAATTTTTTGTGTTGTTTCAAAGCCATCCATATCTGGAAGACGAATATCCATTAAGACAACATTAATTTGTTTATTTGATTTAACCACATCGATTGCCTCTTCACCAGATTTTGCAAGTAGTACATTTGCACCATGTTTTACTAATAATCGACGAAGAAAATCCAGATTATCTTCATCATCTTCAACAATTAATATGTTAGAATTTTCAAGGGTATTAAGTTTTGTCATTACTTGAGGTTTATTATTTTCATATTTACGAGCCTTATGAACATCCGGTAAGGTAAAGTAAAAAGTAGAGTTTCCGTCAACATCAGGGTTTTTATTTTTTTTGGTAGATTCAACCCATATCTGTCCATCAAGTAATTTTACCAATCCTTTTGAAATTGCTAATCCCAATCCTGTACCCGCATAATTTTTATATTCCTTATTTGGCTCTTGACCAAATCTCTCAAAAATAAATTCTTTCATTTTTTTGCTTATACCGACTCCGGTATCAGACACAAAAAATTGAAAATATTTTGTGTTTTCATAATTAACAAATTCATAACCAAAGCTAATTGATCCCGAATTCGTAAATTTAAAAGCATTATTTAATAAATTATTAAGAACTTGCTGTAAGCGCGCAGGATCAGTATAAACGATATTATTCTCTTTGTTTGGAAATTTAACTGAAAAGCTAATATCTTGTTTATTTAATCTATTTTGTACTCCTTTAAATAACAAATAAGTTTCTTCAAGCAGTGTACTAATTTTTGTTGGTGTTTTGTTTATTGAAAGTTGCCTTGCTTCTATTTTTGCCATATCAACTATGTCGTTAATAAGGCTTAACAGTTGTTTTCCATTTACATCTACTATTTTTAAATATTCATCTTTTTCTTTTTTTGTAATGTCATCATCTTTTAAGAGTTCAGCAAAACCAAGAATCCCATTCATAGGAGTTCTTATTTCGTGCGACATATTTGCTAAAAATGACGATTTAAGTTTATCGCTTTCTTCGGCTTTTTCTTTTGCAATTAATAAATCATTAATTAAGTTTTTCTGTTCTGTAACATCACTAGCAATTCCAGCGCGACGATATAGTTTTCCCGAGTCATTATAAACAGGAAATGTTCGAATCCAAAACCATCTTATTTCACCATTTGGTTTAATAATCCGGTGTTCATAAAGGTGACTTTGATTTGGATCTTTCAAATTGATTTTTCTTTGTTTTATAACACGTTCTCGGTCGTCAGGGTGTATCCATTCTGCGTACTTATCATTATTTTCAAAAATTTCATTAAATCTGCCGTCAGAGATTTTATAACAAGCATTATTTGCATATATAACTTTATTTTCAAGAGATCTTAACCAAAATGCATCGCTTATATTTTCGGATAATTGAAGAAAATTTTCTTCGCTTTGTTTGAGCTTAAAAAGAAGTTCTTTTTTATTTTGAATTTCTTGTACTATGCCAAAAAGTTTACCATGTTTTTTGTTTTCGCCCCAGTTAACAACTCTTCCCGTCGCCATAAACCAAACCCAATTACCGTCTTTATTTTTTATTCTAAATTCTACTTGGTCTGGAAAGGGTTTGGTGAGAAATTTATTTTTAGCAAGAACTTTAATAGTATTGAAATCATCAGGATGAATTAGGCTTCCGGATTTTTGCAATAATTCATCACTTTCTGAAGAGTTAAAACCAAGACTTAAATATATTTCTTTAGGAGGAATAATTTTTAGATTGTTCAAATCAAATTCGAAAGGAAAGTATTTAGCTGCTCCCAAAGCTATTTCTAATTTTTCCCTATGCTGTTTTAATTCTTTTTCTTTGTTTTTATTTTCAGTTTCATCAACGAAAATGCTTACAATTTCTTCATCAGATAATTTATAAATATGGTTATGTTTCCATTCTATAATTTCACCGGACGAAAATACAACTGCTGGAAATTCTTCGGGTTTATTTAGTTTAAAAACGCGCTTTAAAGAGTCTAAAAAACCAGAATCTTTAACTGAGGGAAAAGATTTTTCCAGATTTTTTCCAATTATAGTATCTCTTTCGACATTTTCAATTTCTGCAGCTTTATAATTAAAATATTTAATAATAAAGGATTTTCCATTGTCCTTTGATTCAAAAAGTGCAATACCATTTTTAGAATACTCGCTAATTTCAAAAAATAAGCTGTGATTATTGTTTTGAATGTTATATTTCCTAATCTTTAAGGAAGATAATTCTTCTTTAAGAAACACAACTTTTTTTTGTAATTCTTCGTATGAGGGTTTCTTCCGCATGGTTTAAATTAATACTTTTTTTTGTAAAAAGATATATAAATATACTCAATGACTTGAATAAATTCAAAGTTTTATGAATAAATCAAAACATACTTTTAAGTTTCGAACTTAGTTTTTTATATAAAAAAGACCTGTCAGTTAAGTATCGACAGGTCTTAATGTGAAAATATTAAAGTGTGGGTTTATTTAATCGCTGTATCAATTTCTGTTCTTTTCGAAGTGAAAATAACATCAATTAAATTCGTAAGTCTTTTCTGTGCAATAGTTGACAATCTGTACATAACAGGGACTATTATTAGAGTAAGGAATGTTGAAAATGTTAATCCAAAAATAACGGTCCAAGACATTGGGCTCCACATTTCTGCCATATCGCCGCCAAAATACATATTTGGATCATAGTTTTGAAACAGTCCTTGAAAATCAAAATTAAGTCCAACGGCCATTGGCAATAATCCTAATATTGTAGTAATAGCAGTTAATAACACAGGACGAAGCCTTGTCATTCCACCTTGAATAATACATTCGGTAGCAGCATCAATTGGCAAATATGCATTTTCCGGCAATCCAAGCTCTATTCTTTTGCGTGATTTTAATAATTCTACATAATCCACAAGAACTATAGCATTATTTACTACAATGCCCGCCAAGGAAATAATACCAATTCCTGTCATTATTATTATGAAATCCATATTAAAAGCCCATAATCCACCAAATACACCAATTGTACTAAATAAAATACTTGAAAGAATTATTAGTGTTCGTATTAGTGAATTAAACTGAGTTACTAATATTAGCATAATAAGAGCCAGGGCAATAAGCAATGCATTTCCTAAAAACTCGGACGATTCGTCTTGTTCTTGTTGTTCTCCTGTAAATTCATAATGATAACCTGCAGGCATTTCGAAGCTTTCCATTAAGGATGTGATTTGAACATTAACAGTATTCGTATTATATCCTTCAATAACATTTGAATATAAGGTAATTACCCTATCCATATTTTTTCGCCGCACTGAACTAAATGATGTTGAATATTCAAAATTTGCAATTGCAGAAAGAGGAATATAAGCCGGAGGTCCATCACCAAAGACAGGTATTTTCATATTCATCATAACTGGTAAATTATACCTGTATTCGTCTTTTAATCTTACCAAAATAGGGTATTCATCTTCACCTACTTTAAAATCTGAAACTTCGTCCCCAAATAATGATTGACGAATAGTATATGCAATCATTTGAGTTGACAAACCATAACGTTGGGCTTTGTCACGATCAATATGAATTAATAGCTCGGGATTTTGAGTGCTAATATCCATTTTTAATCCTTCGACACCTTCAATACCTGCTAAATCAATAAAAGTTTTAATAGTGTCGGCGAGATATACCAATTCATTAAATTCCTGGCCAATAATTTCAAGATTAACAGGTTTTCCTGTAGGAGGCCCACCGTCATCTTTAGAAACTTCAATTTCTACACCCGGATATTTACCTAAAATATGATTACTTAAACCGCTCATCATTGCAGAAGTATTGTTTTCATCGCCACGTAATTCGTAATCGATGAAACTTATGGTAAGAATTGCTTGATTAGGTTTATTGCCACCGGAAAAATCCATTGGATCCCCTCTACCAACTGTTGTTAATATTGATTCGACAATTGCTTCTTCTTTTTCATTTTTATAAGGCTTAAAAAATTCGATAATATCATCTTCCAGAGTATTAACAAAATCGTTTGTTCCTGTGATATCCGTTCCAATTGGTAAGGCTATAACTACATTAACATAATTAGGATCGGCATCAGGAAACAAGGTAATATCAGGCATACTCGAGAAAAAGAGCATTATAGTAATTATAAGTAATGTTATAGTTCCACCAAAGAAAAGTAATAAGTTTTTTCCACGGAGTGCAAATCGTAATACTCTGCTGTAAAACTTCTCTAGTTTAATTAAGAAAATATCTTGAAACCACGATTCCATTCGTTGAAGAAATAAGCGATGCATAAGTCCTATTATACCAAACAGAATTAAAATATTAGCCAAAATGCGATTATTACTAAATAAAAGCAGGCTTCCTAAAACAATAAGAGAAAGAGCGAAAATAATGGCTACTTTCCGCTGACGCCTAACATTACCATTGCCATTTATAGTTTTTGCTTTAATAAAAGTAGCTGCAACAACAGGAATTATAATCAGGGCAACAAACAGAGATGAGGTTAATACAATTATAAGTGTTTTGGGCATATATTGCATAAATTCACCCATAATGCCTTCCCAAAATACTAAAGGGAAAAAGGCTGCCAAAGTTGTGGCGGTGGAAGCAATAATAGGAACGGCTATTTCTCCAACGGCGTGTTTTGCTGCCTCCCATGGTTCGTAACCATTATCAACAAAACGATGGATGTTTTCTACAACCACAATTGCGTTATCAACAAGCATACCCAAGGCAAGAATTAATGAAAATAACACGATCATGTTAATTCTAAAATCAATTGCACCAAACACAACAAAAGAAATAAACATTGACATCGGAATGGCTAATCCGACAAATAATGCATTTTTAGTTCCAAGAAAGAAAAACAACACAATAACTACAAAAATTACACCCATAATCATGCTGTTTTCGAGGTTACTCAACTGCATTTTCACCATTTCACTTTGATCATTAGTAATGGTTATATCTATGTTTTCAGGAAGGATATTGTTGTTTTTAGCTTCTTCCAGTTTTTGGTATAACATATCGGTTGTAGAAAGAAGGTTTTCTCCACCTTTTTTGACAATTTGAACTGAAACAACCGATTGTTTATTTAAACGAGCAAAACTTGTTGGTTCAGTATAAGCATCAATTACATCGGCAACATCTTTTAAATATACAATGTTACCTTCGTCATTTTTTATTATAATATTTCCAAGCTCTTTAATGTTCTGAAATTCACCAACGGTTCTAATGCTTCTTCGGGTTTGCCCTAAAAGGATCTCGCCGCCCGACATTGAAATATTTTCATTTCGTATGGCATTTGTAATTTCAAAGAATGAAATTTCTAAAGCCTCTAACTTTAACAAGTCAACGTTTACTTTAATTTCTCGGTCGTTTACTCCCTCAATTAATACCTTCGAAACTTCAGGGATATTTTCAAATTCGTCTTGTAGGTGTTCAGCATAGTACTTGAGTTCTTCTATGCTATAATCACCAGAAAGATTTATATTTAGTATTGCAAATTCAGAAAAATCAATGTCAAATACCAAAGGATCCTGTAATTCAGTAGCGCCTTTTGGCAATTCATTTTTTCCAATATCCACAGCATCTTTTACTCTTCGTAAAGCATCTTCTAAATCTACATCGGTGTTGAATTCCACGAAAATCATTGAGGCATCTTGCGCCGAAACGGAAGTAAGTTCTTTTAATCCACGCACATTTTCAATTTCTTTTTCAAGAGGGCGGGTTATAAGATTTTCAATATCTTCGGGCGAGTTTCCCGGATAAATAGTTTGAACCATAATTTGAGGCCAAACAATTTCGGGGAAAAGTTCTTTTGGCAAATTTTGGTATGAATACAGGCCAAAAAACAATAAGATTATTGTAAGAAGATAAACGGTGTTTTTATTTTTTAGAGCAAGAGAAGTGAGCTTAAATTCTCTTTTTACTTTTTCTGCTAATTCTTTTCCTGTCATGTCAGATGATTTTCAGATTATTTAACAACATTTACGGGTACACCTGCACTAACAAGATGGAATCCTTTAACAATTACCTTATCTTCGGCATTAAGTCCTTTGATAACATTAGTGTTTTCATCGTAAGACAAACCTGTTGTTATATATTTTTTCTCAACAATATCATTATTGCCTTTTTTATTAACAACATAAACATATTTACCTGTAACATCTGTACGAATAACCAACGATGGTACAACAAAGGATTCTTTATTTGAATAATCGTTTATATGAATTGTTGAAACCATATTTGGCTTTATTTTTTCGCCAGGATTATTTATTTCCATTTCTATTTCGAAAGTTCTACTAGCCGACGCAATTACATTAGATACATGAATAATTGGTGTTTTAATTTTATAATTATCAATTGAAGAAAAACTAAGTTCAACAATTTGTCCGGTTTTAATTTTATTAATATGTGATTCAGAAATTTCGGCCTTAATTGTAAGTTTTTTAAGATTAACAAACTCGATTACAGGGAATGCAGGCCCGGCCATTTCTCCTTCTTTTGGAAAAATTTCATCAACAATGCCATCAAAAGGAGCTTTAATTTGTGACATTCTAACTTGTGCCTCCAATGATTCCAGTTGAGATTCTAATGTTACTTTGGTGTTTTTAGCAGACAGATAATCTATTTCGGAACCAATATTTTCTTTCCACAAAGACTCCTGCTTATTAAAAGACGTAGTTGCGAAATCAAGACCACTTTTAACACCTAATATTTGTTTATTAAGTGCATCGGTGTTAAGCGAAACCAATAAAGATTCTTTAGAAACTTGCTGCCCTCTTTTTACATAAATTTTTTCAACGCGACCATTCATTTCCGGGCTAATCATAGCATAGTTTTTAGCTTTTACTTCGCCAAAAGCAATAATATAATGATCGAAATGTTCGTTTTGTATTTCCTTTACAGCCACAGGAATAAGCTTTTTATTCTCTTTAGCGGTCATTTTATTTTCGAGCGTTTTTATTTTCTGTTCTATAGCTACTATTTTATTTTTTTGAGTAGCAATTTGTTTTATCATTTTCAAATCATTTGGATTGATCGAAGTGTCAATTTCTGCAATTTGGGCATCAATTATATTTAACTGTTTATTAATGCTTGAATGTTCCTTTTGTAATGAATCTTTCTTTGCAGTAAGTTTCTCCAGATTTTCATTTGTTACCGAAGAACTGCATGCCGCCATTGTAGCTACTACTGCGAATACTATTATTTTTTTCATTGTTATAATTCGTTTAATATTTTTTCTAATTCGATTTTTGCATTTAATAAATTTACTATTGATTGAGTATACTCTGATACGGTCATTAAATAGTCGGTGTTAGCTTGATTAAGCTCCAGACTTGAAGCAACACCTTTTTTATGTTTAGTGCTAATATTATCAAGTACTTTTTTTGAAATTTGTTTGTTTTTTTGGCTGTTTTCTAAAGTTTCTTGTCCTGTAATGAATTCATTTCTTTTTTGGAGAAGTAATGAATATAAATTTGATTCCAACACTTTTTTAGTATTAGTAACTTTCTCTAATTCAAGTCTTGCTTGTTGAACTTTTGAGCGTTTATATCCACTGCTAAAAATTGGCACATCAATCTGGAAACCCAGCATTGATGACTGATACCATTTTTCATCGCTGGTAAAAGGATTAAAGTCATCTCTCATGGCGTTTTCTTGAAAATTGTAAAATGCTGATAATGTTGGCAGATATTCAGATTTATATCGTTTTAAATCAAGAGCCATTAGATCTTCCTGTGTTTTTATGAGTTGGTAGTCAACATGTTCTTCGAGTGCAAATTTCTTATTGAGTAATTCATCAATATTTATTTCCAAAAGTATATTGTTTAAATTATCTGTCAAAACAATTTTATCTTCTCTTACAATACCTAATTGTATTTTAAGTAATAAATAAAGGTAATCGACTTGTCTTCGCATTGATTTTATAGAATTATCCAGAGATATAACGGTAATGTTTAGTTTGTCTACTTCTGTTTCTTCAAGTAATCCGTTTTCATAAAAAGCAGTAGTTTGTCGTAAAAGATCGTTCATATATTTCTGGTTTTCAACTAAAGTAATTATGCTTTCTTCTGCCATTAATATGGAGTAGTAAGTTAATGCAACATTTCCTTTAGTATCAATTTTGGTCTTGTTAAGACTATGCTCCGATAAATTTCGATAAATTTTTGAAGCCTGCAATCCAACCAAGTATGATCCACTAAAAATTAATTGTGATACCGTTAAAGTTCCTGTAAAATTGTGTTTCGTGCCAAACTGAACTTCCGCAAATTCTCCTGGTGCACCACCAAAAAACTCGGCAGGGATAAGTTGGGTTGCCAAGCTAAGATTATTTAAGTATGAACCTGATGCACTTATTTGAGGTAAACCAATTGTTGTTGTTTCCCACACTTTTTTATCAGCAATAGCAACATCTAATCGAGCATTTTGAACATCTGCATTATTCTGAATAGCATATTCCATTGCTTGATTTACAGATAAATTTATTGTACCATTTTCTTGTGCATAAATTGTAAATGGAAAGAAAAAAAGCAGCAATATTTTCATTATCAAATTGTTTTTCATTTTAAGTATTAATTTATTCAGTTATTGTAAATATTCTTGTATATCTATTTTTTGCATTGTTTTTTCGAGTACTTCAAGTCCTTTACTATTAGCAATTCCTCGAATATGATAAATAAAAAGCTCAAGAATGTATTTTGGTTTCATAACATCGTTAGCATTAAAAAATTCATCAGCACCCATATTGAGAAATCTACCAGTTTGCATTTTTGATATAATTTCATTGTCTAAGTCGGCTCGGAATAAACCTTCTTTTTTACCTTTTATAGTGTTTTTAAGAACAGCTTCATACATTTTCTCTTTTTTTACAGTGTGGAGTCTGTTGTACAAATCGGGGTAATATTTTTTGAGGTCGTATTCTGTTGATGGATTATATTCCTGAAGCGATTTAATAACGTGCATACCAACTTCTAACAATTCTTCAACAGCATTCTGATCTTTTTTATAAAGCTCTTTAAAAGTACAATTTCTTTTTTCCAAGTTAAAATCCAATACTTTTGAAACAAGTTCGCTTTTATTTTCGAAATATAGATACAATGTTTTCTTAGATATACCTAGTTCGCGAGCAATGTCATCCATAGTAACAGATTTTATGCCATATTTGTTATAAAGCTCACCTACTTTTAATAATATATTTTCTAATTCTTTATTCATTGTGCAAATGTATGTAATAAAACTTAGGAAACAAAAAAAGGGTAAAAAGTTTCCGTAGTTTTTTGCTAAATGAAAAATAGAATAACCACGAAGACACAAAGATCACTAAGAATCTGTAAGAGATTTATTTCAGAGAGAATATTTATTCTATTGGGAGTTTTGCAAATTCTTCTGTAACAAGAGGAATTAGTTGTTTTGTAATGTTTTCAGTGTGAAAATTTATCAATAAGCCTTTTGGCTTTCCTGTTAATTTTAAATAAGATAACAATTGTGCTTTAAAAACGGGAATCATTGTTTCAACTGCTTTTAATTCAATTATGATTAAATCATTAACCAATAAATCTAATTTAAGGTCATTATTTAGAAAAGTATTTTTATAATAAATTGGAACTTTAATCTGTGATTTTACCAACAAACCCTGTTCTTTCAATTCTTGTATAAGGCATTTTTCATATACAGATTCTAATAATCCAGGACCTAAATGTTTGTGTACTTCAATGGCACAACCGACAATTTTGTACGCTAAATCATTAATTTGTTTTTGGGATATTTTCATAAGAACTAAGGTATATAAAAAAATAATAAAACTACCACAGAGGCACTAAGATCACGAAGAATTTTCACTAAGGGATATTAGATTCATCACTAACCTGCCTGCCTGCCGGCATGGGCACTTAGAGCACTAAGAAATTACACTAAGTGTTGCTGAGTGTACTACGGTGTCTTTGTGGTAAAACTAAGCGCTTCTTGCATTTTTAAACATTATATTCCACATAGCTTTCCAGAAATATTTCCAGTCGGTTCTTAAAGGCTGTTTTGAGTATAAATCGAGGTATTTTAATTCTGAGGATTGAATATCGTCTAATGTTTTTGGCATATCAACGTAATAGGGAGGAATAAGGCCCGGCTTTACTTTAGTTCTTTTTTCTTTTAGTTCTTTGCTGTATAAACTATAATATTGTTCGCTCAATGGACGAACACCAACTAATTTTAACTCACCCCGGAAATAATTAATAAACATAGGTAATTCATCTAGCCAGAATTTGCGGAATATTTTCCCTGCAGTTGTTATTCTAAAATCATCTTTAAATTTTCCACCATCTTGTAAATCTGATAATTCGTATATATATTGTTGTAGGTATTCTGCAAAGGGATGCATGGTACGTAATTTATAAACATTGATCATTTTGCCATTCTTTCCTATTCGACGAAGTCTTATCAAAGGACCGTATGTTGGCTTGGAGTCAAGAAATGGTGCACGAATTTTTTTTGCGACTACATATAACCAGCCATTAATATTTTTCTCGTTTTTTATTTCAAATCCACAAGAATATAATCGCCCTAACGTTTCTGCTTTGGAAATAACCCTGTTTTCGCCGCGGGTTAAAAAGAAATATAAACGTTTCGTTAGATTAAACTTAGGAAATACTCTTTTAATAATAAAATCCAAAAAATAATATATACCATTAATAACAGGAGGAAATTTTCTTAAAATCCGTTTTTTACGCTGATCTTTGGTTTCTACACAAGCTATAAAAATACCTCCTTCGGGTAATTTATAATTTACCGATTCAAAAAATTTATTAATAAATCTAATATCATTAATTCGTTTTAAATTAACAATTTTGCTATATTTCTTTTCTGGAAGTTTAGTTACATTAAATTGCGTTGAGGTTGCCAGTAATGAGTAATTAGGAATATTTAAATCGAGATTTTCGCAAAGGAAATTGAAAACATCCAAATTAGATTCCTCAACAATAGCTTCTTTAATATTTTCGGGAACAGGTTCAGTTAATAATTCAGGAGGGAAAGGTTCCGAAATAGGAATTTCCGCTTTATATCCCGAAACTTTTTGATAGGCTTCGAACACCCTTGAAGTGTCGGGCCCAACACTTGCATTGCAAATATAATAATCACAAATAGCAAAGAATATTTCTATTACTGAAGTTATAAGAACAATACCACCAAAAACCAATCTCGAATAAAAATCAGATCGCAATAAAAATATTAAAATAGTAACTATTCCCGTAATTATGATGTTTGTAATGATAATATGCAAAAAGACTCTGGATAACTTTAATTGTTTGGGAACAGAGTATTTCTGAGTAATTAAGGAAACAACAATCCAGGTAAAAGCAAATACAAGAAAAGGTAAAATGTAAGTGGGTAAGTAAATTCGCTTTGTTGCCGGTTTTATCCAAATCATTATAAAAAATGCAGCAAAAAGCACAAGAATATCAAAAAATGTATTTATTAATACGGATCGGCGATTCATTTGCTAAAGATAAAGGATAAAGTATAAAGATAAAAGAATTAAGTATCAAGTAGTGAACAAAGAGCAGAGAGCGGTGAGCAGAGAGCAGTGAGCAGTGAACAGAGAGCAGTGAGCAAAGAGCAGTGAGTAGTGAAAAGGTAGAAAAAGGAGGAAGGAAATATAAGAAGAGGGGAAAAGGCGAGAATGAGAAAACAGAAGCAATTATCAATAAACAATAAAGTCATACTGAGGCTCTCGAAGTATGTATGGAGAGAAATGGAAAAGGGAGAAAATAAGAGGGGGTAAAAATGTGAGGATGAGAAGAAGAGAAAGAGAGATGAGGGGAGAGAAATTGGAGATAAGGAGAAAGTGTGACTAAGAGAAGAAAGGAGAGTGGAATATCCCGATAAAATTGGGAAGAGATCAAAACCCAATATTAAAGTTTAAAGTAACAGTATTGTTTTTGCCTTGGAAAGTATTAGGAGTGAAAAGATTTAGATTGCATTATGAATTAATTAAAAGCTCTTTACAAATTAATTCAGCGGCATTACCATTTCCGAATATTTTTGGGAAAACGGAATTTGAAGATTCAATTAAAGTAGTATACGCATTGGATATTTCTTTAAATGAAGATGATACTAAAATTGCTTTTTTTGTTTCTAATATTTCTAACCACTCTGTTTCGGGACGTAATATAATGCATGGTTTATTAAAAAAGTATGCTTCTTTTTGTACTCCGCCAGAATCGGTGAGAATTAAGCGAGCATGTTTTTCGAGTAAAATCATATCAAAAAAAGATACAGGTGCTATTTTATGAATCAAGTTATTATTTAAAAATTCTGCTATATGACTATTAGCATATTGTGATTTAATTTTTTGTAATGTTCGCGGATGAATGGGAAATACAATTTCGTTTTTATATTTTTTTGTTAAATAATTGAAAGATTGCAGAATTTCAATTAAAGCAGGATCATTATCAGTATTATAATCACGATGAACAGTTGCCAATAAAAAGTCTTTATTTTTAAGCTTCAGCTTCTCTAATATCTTAGATTTATTTTCGGCGATATCTGAAAAATAGATTGAATTATCATACATAATATCACCATAATTAAAGATCCCGGGATTGTCGATATGATATGGCTTATTACTTTTTTTAAAGCCTTCGTTTATTAAATTTTTAAAGCCGGTTTGCGTTGGTGAAAATAAGTAAGAAGAGCAATGATCGCAGATAATACGATTAATTTCTTCGGGCATTTTTTTATTAAAAGATCTTAATCCTGATTCGATATGTACAATGGGAATATTTATTTTTGATGCAGCAACGGCACCGGCAAGAGTTGAGTTAGTATCGCCATATAAAACAATGTAGTTGGGGTTTTCTTTCAATAATATTTTCTCAACGCCAGTAATCATTTTAGCTGATTGTTCGCCATGTTTGCCCGAACCAACATTTAGATTATAATTAGGCATAGGAATTTTAAGCTCTTCGAAAAACACTTTCGACATGTTTTCGTCGTAATGTTGGCCGGTATGAACAATAATTTCCTCTATTTTATCTGTAAACTCATTACGAATTGCACGACTTAAAGCGGCTGCTTTAATAATTTGAGGGCGAGCACCAATAATGCTTAGTAGTTTGATCATTTTATTTATTTTAATAGCCATGAGCAATTAGCTTTTGGCTTTTTATTAATTTACATTAGTATCCAATATTAAAACCCAGTGTGAAAGTTTCTGTTTTACCTTGAAAAACAGCAGGAGTGAAGAGGTTAAGGTAATATTGTGCGGTTTGTCCATCTACATCGTAGCCTTTAATATTACTTGCAGTAAAATCAAAAAACAAGTAGGATTCTGAAATAAATTCATAAAGAATTTTTAGCGAATAAGATTCGTTCGACCAGCTTACAGATTCCATAAATGGCAATAATACAGCTTCATTACCATCGGTATACTGATACTCGTTTCCGTGTTTGGCATTTAAATATGAGATTTCGACCTTTAATCCTCGTATTGGCTTAACACCAATATTAATATAATATTCTTTGGAATTATCGCGTAAATAATGCCCTAAATTATGTTTGTTCGATTCGTAAGTTAAAGTTGGTACTCGGTGTTTATAAGTAATAGGGCTTGTTTTAGTATATTCGAATGTAATGTATGTGTTTTTTATGGGCCAATTGTTTAATTTACTTCCAAGTTTATATCCATAAAAATTTGACTCTTCGTCCTTGCCTATTCGGGATATAGAAAACTCATCAATAAAAATGGTTCCATAAAGGTGTGAGTGTTTTATCATACGGAAACTAAAATCGCCAAACATTTGTGAATTTTGATTATCGATTCCGTGATTCAATGTATGATCAACAGATTTATAAAACAAAAACGGAATAAGGTATTCAAGTTGAGGATTAACATCGGAATATACAATAGAATTTCCGATACTAAAGTGGAAATTCTTAAATGGTTTAAAAGTATACATATTGGCAGCGATGTATTTATCGCGATATACAGCACGCCAGTCACCATTGGATGTTGTATATGAACGCGTACTATCGACAACTTCTGAAACTAACCAACCGTGATAATAATTAAAATCTAACCAGGGAACAGGGCTAAGTTGTAATTTTATCATCCCAAACGAAGGTTGATTTCCCGAAAAAATATTTGCTCCCTTATAATTATTACCCCATTGCAAATGGTCTTTTACAAGACCAATGCTTCCCCATTTCCACGAATAGTTTATTCCACCGCGCATTTCGCTGTAGTCGCCACCTTGGCGACCCTGCACATTAACTTTATAGTTACCACCTTCTAAGGTCGTAAAATATTGAGGGAATGCCAGAATCTCTGTTTGGTAATTGTCTCGCAGACTTGCATAAATCGACCAGTTTTTACCTACTGTTGCATAAGCTTCGGCGCCACCCCAGGTATGCTGTACCTGGCCTTCTTGGTTAGTGTAATAGCGGATTCCCCAAATTGGTTTAAGGGAAAACGAAAAACTAGAATCTTTATAAAATAATCCCAAAGGGTTAATTCCTGTGTTTATATCCCGATAGCTATCGGGAGGGTTTTTTAATATGTTTAGTTTAGCATTTTCGGAGTAAGGATTATAACCTAAATCTCCATCAAAAGCATAAATATTTAGATAAAAATTTAAATCCTTTGTTTGGCGTTTGTTTAAATCTTCTTGTTTTTGTTCAGCCTCTTTAAGCTTTGAGTAAATGAATTTACGCGAATATGGTTTTATTGCAGTGTTTAGTTCAATGACCTTTTCATTTGCCAATTCATCCATAAAATCATAAATACTGGTGTGCAAATGATGAACCGGAACGTTTTGGGTAAATCCGTTAATTATCGTTGTGACGCAGAATAAGAAAGAGAAAATATATTTAAATTGCAGTTTCATTATGTAAGTATAAAAATACTAGAATCTATCGCTGTTAACAACTTAGAGCTTATATTCTATGATGTAAGTTTACAAAAATGGAATTGGATTCCCAAATTGCAAGAAATAGGATTTATTAGTTTTTCCCCCGCGGCTCTTTAACTATTCACGTTGGTTCCAGAAAAACGGGACAGGCTGTGATATCGCTTAGCTTAATTCCCTAAAGGGATCTATTACACACGAGTTCTTCCAACGCTGCCCTTTAAGTCCCTAAAGGGAGGCTCTCCCCTTCAGGGGTTGGGGGCAGTGCGTTAAATTTTTATAAATTCATTTTAATTTTTTCAATAATCTGGTCAATATCATTAATAACCTCATCATTAGTAAATCTGATAATTTTAATATCATATTTATTCATTTCAGCTTCTCTGCCCTGATCATATTCTTTTTGGTATTGATGAATTTTCCCATCTATTTCAACAACCAATTTAGATTGATGACAATAGAAATCAGCTATAAATCGTTCAATAGGATGTTGTGCTTTAAATCTAACACCAAGCTGTTTCTTTCGAATTCTTTCCCAGAGGATTTTTTCTGTTTCGGTCATATTAAGTCTTAATACTTCTGCTTTACGAAAAATATCAGGCGAAGCATTATAAAACATGGTGCGTTCTCTAGTTCTTTTTTTCAAAATTGTTGTTCTTTTCCACCACGCACCCTTTGATTCCCTAAAGGGATGCCCCCAAAAAAAGTGTGTTGGTTTTCCCCTTTAGGGGCTAGGGGTAGCGAAGGATGTTTTTACTTATAGCATAAGCTTTTATCTTTAAATCTTGCCTTTTCCACCGCTGCCCTTAATCCCTAAAGGGAGCCGGTGCACTGGAACTTTTTCTTATGCTGTCCTTAATCCCTAAAGGGAGGCTCTCCCCTTCAGGGGTTGGGGGCAGTGTTGGGATTTTAACTATTCACTATGCTCTAATTTTATTTAAAAAATATTTAGCCACATTTTTCGTATTTTGCAAAACCAATTCATTTGCCACCGCTCGCCCTAAATCCCTAAAGGGAGACTCTCCCCTTTAGGGGTCGGGGGCTGTGATAGCCAATTCATCCATAAAATCATAAATACTGGAATTTAAATGATGAACAGGAACGTTTTGGGTGTAAGTTGTAAAAGCAATGATGCTTATTAATATAGTGAAGAGAATTTGTTTAATTAGTTGATTCATTTTGGGTTGAAATTTTTGTTTATATTTTTCCAACTAATTACATCAATTCCCTCTGATCGTTTTTGATCAGAATCGCCCGCATAGATAACTTTTCCGGATTTTTCTCCTGATAATTTTAGCCAATAGCGTATATTTTTAAAGAACTCATTATGAATTGTTTTCCCAGCTTTTATTTCTACAGGGACAACCTGATTTGCTTCATCAATTAGTAGGTCAATCTCTCTTCCTGTTTTATCTCGCCAATAATAAAGGTTTATATCCATACCTTGATGCATTTGTTTTTTAATCATTTCGGAAACAATTAAACATTCGAAAAGAGCACCTCTTAAAGGATGGTTTACGATATGATCTAAATTGTAAATACGTAGTAATGAACAAGCAATGGCTGTGTCGTAAAAATAGAGCTTTGGACGTTTAACAATTGTTTTGTTATAGTTTTTATAATAGGGTTTAAGTAAATATATAATAAAACTACTTTCTAATATTCCAATCCATGATTGTATTGTTTTAACATCGACACCAGCCTCAACCGAGAGAGAAGAATAATTTATTTCCTGACCTGTTCGTCCCGCCAATAAGCTCATAAATCGTTCGAAAACCAATAGATCTGTAATGTTTTTTATTTGTCTGACATCTCTTTCTATATATGTTTTTATATAATTTGGAATCCAGTCTTTAGCAAGTATTTGCCTGTCGTATAAAGGAGGATAAAAACCTTGTAATATAAATTCATTTTCATTGCTTGATATTTTGGCAGAATATAATTCTTCAAAACTAAAAGGTAACAGATTTAAATATCCAACCCTACCGGCAAGTGATTGCGAAATATTCTCATTAAGTAAAAAATTATTTGATCCTGTTAAAATGAATTGACCATTGTGGGGATTATTATCGACAATTTCTTGCAAATAAGAAAATAACAGGGGGCTACGTTGTGCTTCGTCTAAAATTGCACCATCGGGGTACTGCGATAAAAATCCTCGGGGATCGTCGATAGAATATTGTCGGGTATCAGGATTCTCTAAATTAATATATGGTTTTAACGGAAATACTGATTTTACAAGAGTTGTTTTACCTGATTGGCGAGGACCCGTAATTGCAATTACCTTAAAAATGGAGTATAGTTCTTTTAATCTTTTTTCTGCAGTGCGATTAATCATAAGACAAATTTAAGGAATTTTATGGAATCACACTCCATATTTTTCCAAAAAAGTCATTGTTGTGGATTTTTTAGTTTGATATAATTACAAAAATGGAATTGGATTCCCAAATTGTAAGAAATGAGTTTTTCCAACGCGACCCTTTAAGTCCCTAAAGGGAGGCTCTCCCCTTTAGAGCCTGTCCCGAACTTGATTCGGGAGGTTGGGGGCAGTGTTGGGATTTTAATCATTTACTATTAATTTCTTATTTTATTTAAAAAATACTTTACAACATTATTACTTTCAGTGAGGGCTTCGCCGTTCCCTTTTGGTCATGAGAAAAGTTCTTTGGATTCTGCAAAACCAATCTATTTGCCACCGCTCGCCCTTAATCCCTAAAGGGATCTCCCCACGGTCATTAATCCTTAAATTTACTTTTCTTCAGTAGATCTATCACTTATTATTAATTAAGTGTGTTGGCTTTCCCCTTTAGAGCCTGTCCCGAA
>JAQIBH010000090.1 GCA_027859205.1 Bacteroidales bacterium
GACTAATCCATCACGATCTCTATCAAAAGGTCTGCTTGCTTTTTGTGGTTCATTTTCTTTAATTGAAAAAGCACTTAAACCATCAAAACTTCCCATTGAGTGGTGGTTAATTTCTTGTCCACCACCACAAATAATAATATCTTGTAAACCACTTTTAATAAAGTTATATCCTATTCCAAGTGCATGTGAACCACTAGCACAAGCAGCACTTACGGTGAGATTTATTCCTCGTAGTTTAAATATAGTCGATAAATTCATTGTAATGGTAGAATTCATCGATTGAAAAATTGCTCCTGAACCTAAAAGAGCAGTATCCTTTTTTTCTTTTAATAAATCATAAGAATTAACTATTGATTTGGCTGAGCTATCATTTCCATATAATATTCCAACATCGTTATTATCAAGAAAATCATCATCAATTTTTGCTTGATTTAAAGCTTCAAGGGTAGCAATATAAGCATATTCTCCTTCTTCGGCCAATCCTATTCGCTGACGACGTTTTAATTTCCCCTTTAAATCTGGACGTTCAATTATACCTGTAAGACCTGAACGAAAGCCTAAATCTTTTCTTAATTGTTCAAATCCAACTCCAGAAGCACCAACGTAAAGAGATTTATTTACTTCTTCAATATTTTTACCGATCGTAGAATAAATTCCCATTCCTGTTATTACAACTCTATTCATAGATATATTATCGTAATTTATTTATTAAGTATAAAGTCCACCATTAACCGAAATTACTTCGCCTGTTATATACGATGCTTTTGGCGATGCTAAAAATGAAACAACACTTGCTACTTCTTCAGCATTTCCAAATCTACTCATTGGTATAAGACGTTTATATTCTTTTTCTTCAAGCTCTTTAGTCATATCTGTTTTAATAAAACCCGGAGCAACACAATTAACTGTTATATTCTTCTTTCCAACTTCTTGAGCCAACGCTTTACTAGCTGCAATAACACCACCTTTAGCTGCAGAATAATTAGTTTGTCCCGGTAATCCTTTGATGCCAGATAAGGAAACAATATTGACAATTCTGCCATACCTGTTAATGATCATATCTTGCATTAAAAACTTTGTAATATAATAAAAACTATCAAGATTTGTATTCAAAACATCCTTCCAGTCCTCATCTTTCATCCACACAATTAAAGCATCTTTTCTTATTCCTGCATTATTTATTAATACTTCAATAACTGACTCTGGATTTTTTTCTTTCCATTTCCCCAAAGAAGTTCTAATTTCTTCTGGATTTGCAACATCAAATTGAACTAACTCGCCAGAACCTCCATTACTTTTTATTTGATTTAAAGTATTTTCAGCTTCTTTGGTGTTACTTCTATAATTAATTAATACATGATATCCTTGTTCCGCAATTTCTAAACAAATTGCTTTACCTATTCCTCTTGAACCACCAGTAACTAATGCAAATTTCATAATAATTAATTTATGCGGTTTAGTTTGTTTTTAATCAAATACCGCTTAATATTTTCAATATGTTTATATAAAGGAGCATCCTCAATAAATTTAGGAACAATTGATCTCATTTCGTCATATAACTCTTTAGCAGGTGTAGAAAGTTTGTTCTTAAAATCCATAAAATCAATAATCTGTAATAAGCTAATGAATTTAATTGCCAATATTTCAAATGTGTTTTCTACAACTTTTTTTGTCATCAAAGCAGCATTAGTACCCATACTTACAATATCTTGGTTATCGCCATTATTAGGAATACTATGCACATACATAGGATTCGATAATGTTTGATTTTCAGCAGTTGTAGAAGTTGCTGTAAATTGAGCAGCCTGCATACCTAAGTTCAATCCTAAAACGCCTAAATTAGCAAAAGGTGGGAATTTCTCGTTTAACTTATTGTTATATAAATAATTTAATTGTCTTTCGACAAGCATTGACATTTTAGTAATTACTATTTTTAATTTATCCATTTCTAAAGAAACGTAATCGCCGTGAAAATTACCACCATGAAAAACATCAATATTTTCACTGTCAATAATTGGATTGTCGTTTACAGAATTTACCTCATTAATTAGAACTTTCTCTACATTTTGTATAGTTTCATACACAGGGCCTAAAACTTGAGGAACGCAACGAAGTGAATAATATTCTTGTACTTTATCTTTAATAATACCAACATCAACATGGTTATATAAATGATCAGCTCTCTTTTTAATAAGTTTGCTTGATTCAACCATTTTTCGCATTTCAGCTGCAATAAGGTTTTGACCTTTGTGAAGTTTAACCTGATTTAGTTCTTTAGAAAAATGATCGTCGTACGATTCTACAACTTCGTTAATGATACTTGATGATGCAACTGCCCAATTAAGAAGATTTTTAGAATGAATTAGATTAATAATACCTATACCTGTCATACATGAAGTACCATTAATTATGGCTAGTCCTTCACGAAGATGAACTTTTAAAGGTGAAAGCTTATTTTCATCAAAAACTTCTTTCGCCGGACGGAATTCACCATTAAACCAAATCTCTCCTTCACCAATTAAATTTAATGCTAAATGCGACAGCTGAACTAAATCACCACTTGCACCAACGCCACCATGTTCAAATATTTTTGGATATAAGTCTCTATTAATGAATTCTTTAAGTAAAAATACAACTTCGTTATGAATACCCGAATAACCTCGCATTAAAGTGTTTAATCGAGTAATCATTAGTGCCTTTACATATAAATTTGGAATTGTATTACCTGATCCGGCAGCATGACTTCGAATAAGATTGTATTGAAGTGCTTTTTGATCCTCATCGCTAATTTTATATTGAGCCATTGGACCAAAACAGGTATTTATTCCATAAATAACCTTGTTTTTAGAAAATTCGTCCAAGAAATTAAAATTATCTTGTACTTTTTCTAAAGCTTTAGTATTTAAATCAACTTTTTCTCCTTCAAAAAGAATTTTATTAAAATCTTCAAGATTCAGATTTTCTTCCCCAATAATTATCATCTCCGTTGTATGTTGTTTAAATTGGTTAATATAAGCGCGTTAGCATTTAAGTTGTTTTTTGAATATGCAAATTTAATAAATACTTTGAAGAATCCTTAAATTCCAAACCGTTTTAGTAGAAATTTTGGTGAATTCATGAAAACCGTAAACAAACGTGGTTTTTATAGAGCATGTAATTTATTTTAATATATTAATTTTGGCCCTAAGTTAATTTGAATTATTTTCGTGATCTTAATCTTAAATCACAACAATACAGATAATTTAGAAATTTTAAAGCTAAAATAATTGTTGAAAACCGTAGTACATGAAAGAAAAAGATGCTTACATAGAATATGAACCGCAACAACTGATAATGTATGTTGAAAAGGAAGACGGTACATTTGGTCCTATTCAAACAGGCTCGTTTATCTCAAAAAATTACTTAGATGATTTTTGGGAGAAAATGCTTAAGCTAAGAAAATCTTTACTGGAACAGTTGAAAAATAATGAAATAACTTGCGTTTATTTTTATAAAATCATTCATGATTTTAATGATGTTGAATTAGCTCGTAGGGCAGGAATTCCTATTTATAAAGTTAAGAAACATCAAAAAGTAAAATCATTCAAAAATATAAAGTTGTTGGATTTACAAAAATATGCTTATGCTTTTGATGTTCCCGTTTCAAACCTATTTCAAGCAGTAGTTGTTGATGATAACGAAAATAGGGCTGAGACAGAATTAGAGAAACAACCAATAATTGTTAAGCAAATTAAAACAGATAATCCAAATTTAGTAATTACAAAAATAGAAGTAAATAAAAAATGATAATAGAATCTTTTAATCATAAAATGGCTGCTCACTGCGAGTCTGGAACACTGACAGCATTGATAAAACATAAAGGACTTGAAATAAAGGAACCAATGATTTTTGGTTTAGGAAGCGGTATGTATTTTGGATATTTAAGTCGTACTCCTAATTTAAGCTTCCCAATGTTTATTTTAAGAACCAAACCTGGAAAGTTAAGGAAGAAAATTGCTAAAAGAACTGATATAAAATTTATAACTCAAAAATTCAAAGATCAAGAAAAAGCAGAACAGGAATTGGATCGACTAATTGGAGAAGATATTCCTGTTGCTTGCCAAGTTGATTTTTATTATATGGATTATATACCACAATGGGAAAGAGTTCATGCTAATATCCATTTTATTACAATTATTGGAAAAGAGGGAGACGAATATATCGTTAGTGATAGCTATTACCCGAAATTAGCTAGAATACATAAAGATAAATTGCGAAAAGCTAGATTTGCAGGTGGGTATTTAGCTCCAAAAGGTTTTATGTATTACATTGAATCTGTTCCAGAAAGTATCGATTATAAGCAATTAATTCCAGTAGCGATTAAAAATACAATAAACAATATGATTGGTGTTCAGCCACCTTTTATTGGAGTTAGAGGGATTCGAACTTTTGCTAAAAAACTTCAAGGATGGCCTAAATTAACGAGAGATGTTGATCATTTATCGCACGAGGTGATGAAAATTAATGTTTTTCTTGAAGATCAAGGAACTGGTGGAGGTGGATTTCGATTTTTATATGCTACGTTTCTTCGTCAAGCTTCAGAAATTCTTAATAATAAAGAATTAGATGAAATGTCAAAAAAGATGATGGAAATAGGAGATGGTTGGAGAAATATTTCTTACTTTGCAGCCAAGATCGGGAAAAACAGAGATTTAGAATCGGATAGACTTCAAGAACTTGGCCAATTGATAAATGAAAGAGCCGAAGCAGAAGATAAATTTTATAATGAATTAAAAACAGTAGTTAATAATATTTAATATTTAGGTAGAATGGGAGAAAATGTTGGTACAGATCTGAAAGCGGATATTAAGAAAATGATTATTGAAACATTAAATATAGAAGATGTTACATCAGAGGATATTGGTGATGAATTAATCCTTTTTGGTGGCGATAATACTTTAGGTTTAGATTCAATTGATGCAATAGAGCTTGTAATGGCACTTCAACGAGATTTTAAAGTTCGTCTTGATGATCAAAATCTTGCTCGTGAGGTATTAGTAAATGTTAATTCAATTGCAAATTTTATTCAAAGCAAATCAGAATAGAAACTTACAAATTATAATTCCAATTAAAATTAGAATATGAAAAGTGCTTACCTGTTAGCCGGGATGAGACTATCTAGATTCATAAAAATTATTATGAAAAATGGAATGTGTTTTTATCCTAAATATTTGGTGAGATTTCTATTTCTTTTTCAGAATGGAATATGGGCTTCAATTTTTCATAGAAAAGAAAAATCTATATATGGAGATAGAATTAAAACGCATAAATTATCTGATGATCCAATAATAATAATAGGACATTGGAGAACAGGTAGTACTTTTTTACATCAGTTATTAGCTTTTGATTCCAATTTAGTAACTTCAAATGTTTTTCAGGGGTCAATTCCCGACAGCTTTTTAACATCGAGAAAATCTTATGAACCAATTATGGGTAGAGCTCTTAAAGGTACTCGACCAATGGATCAGGTAAAACTTAGTATGGATGAGCCTTTGGAGGACGAATATGCACTTTTCCGATTAACAAGTTATTCACCACTTGAACATGTAATTTTTCCAAAATCAAAGGAATATTTTTTGAATCATTTTCCTGATTTTTTGCCCACAAACGAAAAACTTTTAAAGTGGAAAGAGGCCGTTAAATATTTTTATAAAAAGTTAACGCTTGAAAATAATAAAGTTATTTTGATTAAAAATCCATTTCATTCTTTTAGGATTAAAGTATTAAATGAAATATTCCCAAATGCCAGATATATTCATATTATTCGTCATCCACATAAAGTAGTACCTTCTACTATTCGTATGTGGAATATTGTTGGTACTCAAAACAGTATGAATAATAAATGGACAAAACCAAAAGTACATGAAACAAGTAATTTACTAGTAAAGATGATGCAGAAGGTTGACTCAGACTTGTCGGAAATATCGAAAGATCGGTATTTCGAAATAAAGTTCGAGGATTTGGAGAAAGATCCGATAAATGAAATAAAATCAATTTATAAGCATCTAAATGTTGATTTTTCAAGTGAATTTGAGAAACAAATTAATAAGTTTTTAATTTCAGTAAAGGAATACCAAAAAAATAAATATATAATGCCGGAAGGCGATAAGCTGGAAATCAATAACATCCTAAAATCGTGGATGGCAGAGAAGAATTATAGTTTGGATTAGATTATTTTTTTGATAATTTTATCCGATTGAAAATAAAGAAAATAAGAGTATATATATGAAATTTCAGTTAATATTTCCAAAATGGAGAAAGCTTGAGGGGCAAACAACTTTTAACTTACCACCTCATGGAGCAGTAGTTTTTGCAGCAACAATACCAGATTATGTTGAAGTTGAGTTTATTGATAATAATCTTGAGGAACTTAAATATGACGATGATGTTGATTTTGTTGGCATCTCGATGCTATTGACCACTCAAATTAAAAACGGATGGGCAATTGCAGATGAATACAGGAAACGTGGTAAAAAAGTTATATTCGGTGGTATAGCAACAATGTTACATGCCGAAGAAACAATGCTGCATGCGGATTCTGTTTTTCTTGGTGAGGCCGAAAGTCATATGGATAAGGTATTCAGTGATTTTAAAAACGGCGAATTAAAGCAAGTATATAATCATATGAATGATTTGCCTCCAATAGAAATTGTGGGTCCAGCTCGTCGCGATTTATATAAACGCGAATTATATTACCACAAAGGAGTGCAAATGGTTGATTTATTTCATGCCTCTCGTGGTTGTAAATATAGCTGTTATCCTTGTGCAGTATCCTATTTAGGAGGAAGAAATTTTCGTCCAAGACCAATTGATAAAGTTGTTGAAGAGCTTGCTACAATTGAAAATAATAGACTGTTTATTGTCGATAACTCATTGGCACAAGATACACAGTGGGAAAAAGATTTGTTTAAGGAAATGATACCCTTTAAGAAAAAATGGGTTAGTCATACTATCGAAGATAAACCGGAAGTTTTGGATTTGGCCGCTCAGGCCGGTGCATGGTACGTTTATCAAGCGGTTTTCGATACTTCTGATTATATTAGAAGACGCGTTAAACAATATCATGATTATGGAATTGGTGTTGAAGGTACAATCCTTTTGGGCTTGGATAATCAAACAGAAGATGATATAAAAAGGTTAATTGATTTCTTATTAGAAATTGATCTTGATTTGGCGGAATTTACAGTATTGGCTCCATTTCCACATACAAAGGCGTATGTTGATTTAGTAAAACAAAACCGTATCTTTAATAAAGATTGGAACGATTATAACGCTGGGCAGGTGGTATATCAACCAAAACATATGAGTCCTGAGAGATTACAGGAATTGTATCAATATGCGTGGGATACATTTTATAAAGATGAATCTCAAGAAGAAAAAATGTTTAAGCTTTTGAAAAAAGTAGTTTCTCGTGAAATAGAAGATGGAACTTTCAGAAAACCTGTAAAAGATTTATCAAGATTAAGCTTTGGTAAAAATGTTAAACATAAAATTTCGTAATAAATATTTATAACATGAACACTAAAGTTGATGATTATCAAGATCAGGTTTATAATTTTAATGGATTGTGGGATCTCCCTTCAATTTGTGGATTGAAAATTGTAAAAAAAGGAAAGAATACTTTTATTATTGTAACAGATTTATATGACGAAAATCCTGGAACATCGATAACAGAATGGAATACAAAGCTTGCAAAAGAGATTTGTGATAAATATAGCATTGATTATAATCAGATAATTTATATTGAACATACTCCTAATAAACAAACGAAACTATCATTTAATCAAGAATCGTTTTTTAAAGTTAGCTTTGATATTTATGATGATAAATTTGAAAATCCTCAATGGCAAGAAATAACAAAAGAAGAAATTGATAAATTATTAACTGTTTAAATTATAATATAATGGCTCAAATTACAGATAAAACGAGGGATGAAGTTAAGGAAGTTGTTTTGGATTTTTTTGCTGAGGAATGTGAAATGGAGCTTGATGAAATATCTGAAGATTCAAATATCATAAGTGATTTAGATGGCGACTCTTTAATGTTTTTAGAATTAATTGAAATATTCAAAAAGAAGTTTAATTTAAATATAGAATTAAAAACAATTGGGAAATACTCTATAAAGAATCCGGTTCAAACTATTGGCGAATTAATTGATATGCAATTGCTTATTATTGAGCATGAAAACAACATTCTTGATATGTAAAACAATCACATGATTTTTGGATGTGGTATTGATATAGAAGAAATAGAAAGATTTAATAAACATTATTTTGATAAAGGTATATTATCGAATTTAGTTTATGATATTTTTACATCTAAAGAAATTGAAAACTTTTCAGTTTTTGGGAAAGAAGCCTTTTTAAAAGGCTTTTCTTTTAAAGAAGCATTTTATAAAGCACTAGATAATACAGATGTAGATTTCAAAGACATAGAAATTATTTTTTCAAACGATAAGGATTTTGAGATTTTTACCTCAAATAGAATAAAGGAGATACTTATGAAGGAAAGAATTACTGATATCACTGCAAGTTTTCATATAAGTGACCAGTACGTTGTTTTCAAGGTTTTGTTAAAAAAATTATAAATAATGAGTAATAAAACAGCTTTTGTTTTTCCTGCATTTATTACTGAGTTTACTGAAAAGGAATTAGATTTTCTAAGCGAAAATTCCATTGATTTTACTAATTATTTGCAAAGAGCCTCTTCAGCTATAAATCTTGATTTACCAGAGTTTTCATATAGTTCAAATAATTATAGAAACAACGAGTTAAAGTCGCAACTTTTGGCATATTTATTTAGTTGTGCTTTTTTTGATATAGCAGAAAAAAAAGGTGTTGTGCCTCATTTTGTAGTTGGATATAGTATGGGGATATACGCATCATTATATGCTGCGAAATCTATTTCCTTAGAAGAAGGTGTAAAATTAATTCATAAGGCTTATACAATTGTTCATGAATTAACTAAAACTGAAATTTATGGAATGGGTGCAATCATAGGATTGCCAATAAAGGATATTGAGTATATTATAACTGAAAGTAAATTAGATGCAGATATTATTAATATAAATAATGAACATTCATTTGTTATTGCGGGAAAAAAGAAAGAAGTGAATTTGGTTCTTGAAAAGGCAAAAGAGGAGGGTGCGATGTCAACAGTTGAACTTACTGTTAATACACCTTATCATTCAAAATATTTATCAAAATTTACAGATAGCCTTAAACAATATATTGATACTATTCCTATAAGCAATGCTGAGATTCCAATTATATCTACCTATGATCAAAGAGAAATAGTTAAAGTATCTGAAATTAAATCTGAATTAATATTTAATTTAACATGTAAAATTAATTGGTATAAAACAGTGCAGAAATTGCTTAAGAAAGGTGTAAGTGATATTTATGAATGTGGTGCCGGAAAGGATTTGAAGAAAATTTCAAGATTCATTAAAGGTGATTATCGTATGAACTTAATTTATAAAATATTAAAGGAGCCTAAAAAAGACTCCTTTTCTATATGAAATATAAGATATTATTTAAAAGCTTTTTTCACTAAAAATGCTCCAAGAGATTTTCCACCTTTAGCATATGATTCTTGAATTCTGTATCCAGCATCATAATCATTTCCCATACCACGACCAGGAACTTTTGTCATAGTAATAACAGCTAAAACATTTTCTTTATTCTCCGTTTCAACAAATTTTACTTCAAGATTAATCATGGCATCTTTTTTCATAATTCCAATGTTAAATCCAGGTTCTGTAAAAGTTGTTTTTACAATTAATGTGTATTTAGCATTAATATTTGTTTGATCGAAATTACAGTTAGCTTTTGCAGCGTAATTATTCATTAATTCTTCAAATTTTGGGTGAAATCTACCTTCTCTATCTGCTTCCCAATTATCTTTCCATGTATCACCTTTTCCTGCTTCAGCCTCATTATATTCAGCAACTTTTTTATTTACATAATCTTCTTCTTTATCAAACTTTCCAACTGCCATTTCACTATAGTCATATTCTAATAGTACTTCTGTTTGTCCTTTTAAGAAACTTAAATCACCTTCAGTTACCTTAATTTTTTGCGCTTGAACAGCGGTTACACTTAGTACAACAAGCGCAGCTACAATAGTTTTTAAAATCTTCATAGTTTATAGTTTTAATAGTTTAGTACGATTAAAAAATTAGATATAATTAATTATAATTGCATAAATCCCATGAATAGAAGCAGTAAAAAACAGAATAATTCCGAGTAATTTATGAGTTTTATATTTTACCTTAATAAGTCTTAAACCACTTAGAAGTTGGAATAAAATTAATGATAAATTAATTATTCCAAGTAATAATATAATATCTACACCAAAAATCATAATAATTTATTTTTATTCAACTTTAACAGTTACTTTTTCTTCGCTTTTTGATCCATGTCTGTTGCAGTGGCCTTCAGCTCTTATTTCAAAATCTGCCTCAGCTTTAACCTTAAACTCAAGAGTAAAGTTTTGATTTTCTGGTAATTTATCTTTTGGATATTCCCATTTTTTATATTCTTCGCCATTTATTTTTACTAAAACCCAATCGGTATGATGCCCCGACGTATTACCAGAATGGCTAACTTCTATTTTTATAGTTATTTCTGTGCCCTTTTGAGCTTTTCCAGGAGCAATAACTTTTACCGAGGTTTTATTGGCATAACCATTGAAAGAGAATAAGATAAAAGCGAATAATGTGATAATTCCTGTAATCGTAAATTTACGTTTCATAGTATACATCCCGTTTAAATGTTTAGCTAATTTAATTAAAATTTTCTGATTTGGAAATTTGTTTAGGATTTATTGAATAATATTAAAGTGTTAAGAATTAAGAGCAAGATATTGTGCAGAAAGTAAATTAAAATCTAGGGTTAAGTATTATATGCTTGATTTTATGATTATGTTTTTTTGTATTTCTTTATATCTTGTGTCTTGTATCTTGTGTCTCACATCTTTTATTAAATAACATCTGTTCCTTTTTTTATTAGCCACAACTTCCCAACATTTTCATAAAATTTTTCAAGTGGAAGTTTTGTTTTTAATACACTATTAAAGAAATTATATTTCGAAAGGTCATAATCAATTATTTGATTTTTTATTTCATCATAAAAAGGAGTGCCAGGCATAGGAGTAAGGATAGTATAACCAGCATAAGTTACTTTATGTGAATTAGTATATTCCGATAAAGCATTAAAATCAGAATCATCATAATCGTTCGGAATAACATAATTTCCACGAAGCATAATTCCATTTTGATGAAAAATATTTATTGCTTCATGAATTAATTTCGCATCGGAACTTTTGTTATATCTTTTTAGTTCTTCTTCTCGAAAGGATTCAAATCCACAAATTACTACTTTTAAGCCACCTTTTGCTAGCTTTTCAATCAATTTAGGATATTTAACAGCTGTATCTGTTCTAATATCCATTATAAATGTTTTCTTAATTCCTTCTTCCTTAATTCGATCAAATAGCTTGTCAATAGTTGAGGTATCTACAATTGTATTTGCATCGGCAAACCTAACAATAGGATAATCGTCGGTTTGTTTTAACTCTGTAATTATACTTTCGACGTTTCGTTTTAAATACTTCCCGTCGTACTGGCACCATATCGAGCAAAATGTACATTTATAAGGGCAACCAAGAGATGTGAAAAGGTAGGTTGATGGATATGGAGAATTCCCGACTTTATACGTTTCTTTCCATCTTTCTAAGTGTTTTCTGTTAGGAAATAAGAAATCCTTGTTTGCAGAATTAAATTCTATTGTTTTGGCTTTTGATTTTTCAAGTCTTCCTGCTCTATTAAAAATGACTCCTGGAATGTTTTCAATAGGAGTATTTAGTTCTTTCGCTTTAATAACTTCTTTAAATGTGTGTGCCGATTGCCCGGGAAGAATTATATCAACCGCAGGATCAGTAAAATCATTTGTTGAAAGGGTTGCATGTAATCCGCCTACTACCGTTAATATATTTGGATTAAACTCCTTTGTTGCTTGTAAAATTTCAATTGCATAATAAAATTCCGATGCTATTGTGGTTGTTCCTACAACATCGGGCTTATGTTCTTTTAATAATTTTGTAACTAATTCTTTTAATGGAGGAGTCGTTTCTGGGTGAAGATCATATTCACCTTTAGTATCAAAAACTACAACATCGTGGTCTTTTACTGCTTCAGCTACAGTAAGTAAACCTAACGGAGGGCCAATTAATTTTTTATGAATATACTTTTTTGCTTCTTCTGGTGCAGAAGCTAAAATCATGTTATGTGGTGATCGAGGTGTATTTATTAAAAGTATTTTCATATGTGAAGTCTAACAAAAAGCTGTTTGCGAAGATAACAAAAGATTCTAATTTATTTAAAAGGAAAGTCCCTTATGAATTAATGTGAACGACTTGATTATATATTTATGAATTCGATAATTTATTTACAAAGCTTATTGATTTTTAAAATTTAGAATTGAATTCGATAACTTGCCATTGGATATAATTCCATTTCACGATTATAATATTCTTTACCAGTTAAAGGATCTATTCTATATTCATATACACTTGTATATCCTGTTCTGTATTGTAAATCCATAGCAATTTCAACATTGTATTTGGGTTTATTCCTCTTAATTCCTAATCTTAAATTAATTCGGAAATAATCTTTTTGCTGGATTTCATAAGCATTATCCCAATCAAGAACTTCAATTCCTTGGTTTAACGTTTCTGCTACATCGTAAGGAATATAGGGTCTTCCTCCAGCATAGGTTGTTCTTAATCCAATAGAAAAAGCGTTATTCTTTCTGAAAGGAATTTCATAACCTCCTAATACATTAATTGCGTAATTACCATTAAATGCTGTATTCCTCTTTATCCCATCATATCCCTTATAATTTGACTCATAGATGGATGCTGTAATTAAGAAATAAAAATTATTGGATAAAAATCGTTCGAGTGTAAATTCAATCCCATAGTTTTCACCAGTACCTTTATTTACTAAACTATCAGTACGTTCAATAAAATATTCAGCACCAAAATTAAGAACGGAATACTCGGGTTGTCCTTCTTTTACAGGTACATCATATAAATATTGGTAATATGTTTCTATTTTTAATCTTAGTACATCACTAAATAAATGATCATACCCTAAAATAATCTGATTGCTTTTTGTAAAATCCAAATTCTTGTTAGATAAAACGATATCTCCATTGTTTAGCTGGGTTTGAGTAAAATAGATTATTCTTAGCTGCGTTTGGCTATGTAATCCATATCCAATTTTAAAAGAGTTTTTCTCGTTTAAATTCCAATTAAATCCCATTCGTGGCTCTAATGAAAATGAATTGTTCATATCAAGATATTGGGAATGTAGCCCTAAATACAGTTCTATATTATTAGTGAATTTATGTTTGAATTGTGTATATA
Organism: Bacteroidales bacterium; assembly: GCA_027859205.1. Classification (GTDB taxonomy): domain Bacteria; phylum Bacteroidota; class Bacteroidia; order Bacteroidales; family UBA12077; genus UBA12077. Next base: position 13,471 of record JAQIBH010000090.1, read on the forward strand.
ATTGAAATAAATTAAATTCATCGCTCAGATCAGTGAACACCTCAAATTGTCCTTCAGTCATCGTACTATCAGCAAAATTTACAAAGTATCGATCTGCAATAAGACCATAGCTAAATGTATTTCTGCTATTAATTTTTGTGTTCACATGAGTTGTAAGGCTGGCTTTTACTTCAGATGATTCTTCACCTGCCCAAATATCTGGACTTGGGTCCCCGACACTTATAGTATCAATTTGAGTAGTTACTTTTGATCCATACAGAGATATGGCAGTTTGTAATCTGGTTTTTGTACCAAAAAAATGAACATATGAAAGAGCTAATGTGCCAATATCAGATCCATTACTTAAATCTTCGCCCCAACTTTCAAAAGCCCAGTCTTTTTGATCATCATTAGAATCAAACATTTCGATATAGCTTTTGCCACCCATCCCAACAAAAGTCAGTCTCCCTTTTTTCATAGGAAAATTGAGTTTAAATGTTAAATCTTGATATTGTGTGGTTTCAACTTCAGCACCAAGTAAATCTATAATATCTACAAGTGAATATCTATAAGCAATTAAATAAGAGGCATTAGAGTTTTTTGAAAATGGACCTTCAGTTCCAAATTCTAAACCGTTATAACCAAATTCAGCCCAATATTCTCTTTTTTCATTGTTTCCCGCACGCATTTTTAAATCAAATACTCCTGCAAGGGCATTTCCATATTCAGCAGGAAAAGCTCCTGTTAAGAAATCCGAATTAGTAAGCAAATTATTATTTAATATGGTTATGGGACCACCGGTTGTCCCGGATGCCGCAAAATGATTCGGATTAGGAATTTCAATTCCATCGAGCCTCCATAATAATCCTGTTGAGGAGTTTCCCCTAATAACAATATCGTTTCTGTTATCACGAACTGACATAACTCCGGCATAATTTGCGGCCATTCTCGCAGGATCTCCATAGCTTCCCGGATATCTTTTAGTTTCATCAACCGTAAATGATCGGGCACTAATGGTTGCCATTTTATTTATAGGCTTATCTTTTTTGATAGTTGCTTTTATAACTACTTCGTCAATTGCAGTCACAGATTCGTCTAATTCAATTCTAATAATTTTCTCTTTAGCTGAGCTAATGACAATATTATCAATAATTTGTGTTTTGTAACCAATATAACTTGCTTGAATGGTTTGCCTCCCTATAATTACTTCTTCGAATCTAAAATAACCGTTTTCATTGCTTATTGTACCTTGTTGAGGCGAAGATTCCGGTAAAATAATATTTACACTAGGTAAAGGAATCTGAGTTTCCCTATCAACAACAATCCCTCTTAATGTTTGTTTTAAATTTTCTTGTGAAGAGCCGACCTTAGTTTGGGAAATCAGCAGAGAAAGAATTAAGATATATTTTAGGTTCATTAATTATATTTCGTTTTACTTTCAGATAAACAAATATACACGAATTATTAATTACTTTTTATTGAGAATCCTGCTTGTTCAATAATATCTCCTAACTGAATGTATTTCCCGTGAGAATATGCTATTAGTTCTTGATGTTGCATGTTTATAGCACCGGTTGATTTATCGATATAATTTTCAGATACTTGAATATTCACAACTTCGGCAAGAAACATGTCGTGTGATCCAAGTTCTTTAATTTCAGTTACTTTACATTCAATATTTATAGGAGATTCAACAATTATTGTAGTATTTACCTTTTCACCTTTACGAGGAGTGAGCCCCATTTCTTTAAACTTATCACAATCTCTTCCAGATTTTCTTCCACAGAAATCTGCTGCTCTAACTAAATCTTTTGTCGAGTAATTTATCACAAACTCCATATTTCTCTTAATAATATCATGCGAGTATCGCTCTTTTCGAATAGAAACATAGCACATAGGAGGAATTGAATTAATTGTTCCTGTCCATGCTATTGTAATAATATTATGCTCATCAGAGTTTGAGCCACAGCTTACCATTGCTGCAGGAACTGGATAAATTAATGCTGCAGGGTTTTTATTTATTTTTTTCATGATTTTTAGGGCTTGACATTAATTTATAATCCAGAAGATTAAGTATAATATGTTTAATTTAATAAAACTAGCCGTTTTTTTAACTATAACAGATGAAAAATACAAATGAGGAAAATAAATTTTTACAAATAAAAAAACCGACATTTGCCGGTTTTTATTTTATTCAAATGTATCCATACACTTGTCTATATCATCGCAAATGTCGAATACATTATGTAATTGTAACAGTTTAACCAATTCCATAACTTCTGGAGAAATATTGCAAATTTTAAATTGACTATCATTATTCTTTGCATTTCGTAATATTGAAAGCAAAGCTCCAAAACCAGAACTGTCAACATATTCAACACCTTCTAGGTTTAGAATAAGTTTCGTATTTGCCATTGTTAAATATTGAGCAACTTCTTCTTTTAAAGACTGGGCAATTAAGATATTTAATTTGCTCACATTATCAAATGTTAGTATCTCAATTCCGTTGTTCGATTCATGTTTTAACATAGATTCCGGTTTAAAGGTTAATATTTTCGAATTTTCTTAATTTCTTTTAATTCTCTAACAGCTATATTACTTTCACTTACAAATTTAGCAATAATTTCCTTATATCCATTAATATTCTTTCCCTCTTTTGCATTTTCCTCCAAATTTTTTAGCACATTAGCTAATTCTTTCATTCCCACCATTAGGATAGCAGATTTTGCTTTGTGTGCTGTTTTGCCTAAATTAATCCAGTCTTTATTTGAATAGCAATCATTTAATGATTTTTGATATTCTGGGATTTGCTCAAAAAACATTTCAATCAAATCTTTAATTAAGTCATTACTTCCGTCACTTATCTCATTTAAATACGAAAGGTCAACTATCTTATGATTGTTCTCCATTATCTTTTAAAATCATTTTTTAAAAATATCGTAATAATTTTAATGTTTAGCAAAATACAAAAAATTAATTATAAAGAATATAAGTATAAAGAGATATTAATTTTTATTTTTACAATACTTTTCTTATAATTAAACAATCTATCTTGATTTGAGTATAAGGATTAATTAGAGACTAAATCAAACTGAATAATAATGAAACAAATTTTACTAAGCATATTAACAATTTTGTTAGCTTTTAATTCTTTTTCTCAAAACCCTAATTCAATTGAAAATGAGATTAAAGAGATAAGAAAAAATGCAAGTCTTAAATATAATGAGGGTGTTAGATTTGCAAAAGAAGGGAAATACACAGAAGCTCATAAAAAATTTGATCAATCTTTGTTTTTGTATTCTGATTTTGCGCTGCCTTATCTGGAAAGAGCTAAAATAAAAATTATACGACAAGAGTTTGACTTAGCAATGAATGACGTTGCAAAAGCAATTGAACTTAACGACGGTTTGGGCGAAGCGTTTTATATTAGAGCATATATGAAATTATTAATGAATGATCATCAAAATGCATTAACAGATTTTACACATGCAATACAAAAAGGATTCACCGAATCAGAATCTTATTATTACCGAGGTTTAATGAATTTTGAATTAGGTGATTATAACAGCTCACTTATCGATTTTACATTAGCAATTGATAAAAATTATGATTTTGCGTATGCTTATAACGAACGCGCTAGCTCTAAAAGGATGCTTGGAGATTTTCATGGTGCGATTCATGATTATAAGCAAGCATTAGCATATGACTCGACCATTATCGTTGCATATGATAATAGAGGAAGCTGTAAAATAAAAACCGGAGATTTTGAGGGCGCTATAGAGGATTATACAAAGGCTTTTCAAAAAGACCCAGAGTATTATTTGGCAATAAATAATAGAGGAAGTGCCTATTATCAAATGAGTAATTATGAATTAGCACTAAAAGATTTTACTAAAGTTACTGAAATGAACAAAGAATATGCTCCAGGCTATAATAACTTAGGAATTACAAAGATCCAACTTGCAAACTATTTGGGTGCTGAAAAAGACTTAGATAAAGCCATAGAATTAGATCCAGAATATGGTGCAGCGTATGTAAATAGGGGATATGCAAAGGAATTTTTAGGAAAATTTCCTGCTGCATGCGCAGATTGGAAAATGGCAATAGAACTTGGAATAGAAGAAGCTGAGAAATATATTACCGAATGTGAATAATATAAATTGTATTTAAAATGAGAATATTTAAAATAACTATATTATCGCTTTTTATCCTATGTGCAAATAGTCTTTTTAGTAAGGCTCAGGAAAATCTGAAAATTAAAAAAAGCGACTTTAAAATAGAAATAAAGGAAGTAGGTTTTAAAGATGCTTGGAAAGATATAAAAGAAGGAGAAAAGCTATTTACAGCGGGATTAGGTACTTTCCCCAATGCCTTGGTTTATTATTTAAAAGCAAATAAATATAATTCAGAGTGCGCTAAGCTAAGTTATAAAATAGGTGTTTGTTATTTAGCAACAGATAAGTTTTATTATGCTACAGAATATTTGGAAAAGGCTTATTTAAAAGATAATAACATTGCTGACGATGTTCATTTAATGTTAGCTAGAGCTTATCATTTGAATCTTGATTTTGATAATGCTATCGAAAATTATAATGCTTATTACAATTCTTTTTCAGTGAAAAATTTGGAGAAATATGATATCAGTGTCGATAAATACATAAAAGAATGTAAGTATGGGCAAGAACTTGTCAATAGTCCAGTAAGGGTAATAATTAATAATTTGGGTGAAAGAATTAATTCTGAATTCGACGATTACAATCCTGTATTACATCCTAATCAAAACTTATTGTATTTTACTTCACGATGCAATGTTGATAAAAAAGACAAAAGATTAAAAGTAGATAATAAGTACAAAGAAAATATCTTTATTTCTGAACAGGCAGGTGAGCTATGGAGAAAACCCAAAATTATTGAAAATAAACTTGATTCAAAAAGCAATGAGTCTTTATTGACATTATCATCTGATGGAAGTAAAATATTTTTATACAATGGTGAAGAAAATGGCGGTGATATAATGGTAAGTGAATTGAAAAAAGATAGTTGGAAATCACCTAAAAGAATATCTGGCAGGATCTTATCAAAAAGCAAAGAAACTACAATTACTTTTAGTCCTGATGAAAGTGAAATGTTTTTTGTATCCAACCAGTACGGTACTATTGGTGGTATGGATATTTTTTATAGTAAGATAGATGCTAAAGGTAAATGGACTGAACCAATGAATATGAATGCGGCCATTAATACTCCTTATGACGAAGAAGCTGTTTATTGGCATCCTAAAGTAGATAAGTTATATTTTAGTTCACAAGGTCATAATTCAATGGGTGGATTTGATGTATTTGTAATGGAAAGAGATATAAATGGTGTGTGGTCAAGTCCAGAAAATTTGGGATATCCAATTAATACACCAAGCGATGATATTTTCTTTAAAATGGACGAAACAAATAAACATGCTTATTATTCATCTGTTCGCGATAATGGTTATGGTGGAAAAGATTTATATAAAGTAATAATACTTGGTGAAGAAAAAATGTTAAAACTAAAAACTGATGATATTTATTTAGCATGGAATCATATACCAATTGATGATTTATTTTATCATGTGCCCTCTGAAATAAAAGTAGACACTGCCTTATTTATGGTTGGAATGGTTACAGATTCTAAATCGGGCGAATCAATAAAACTTACTAAAATTGAGGTAATTGATCTTGAGTTAAGCCAGGTTGTTGCAACAGGATTAACAGATACAGCAGGAATGTATCAAATAAAAATTCCTAAGAATAAGGATTATGGAGTTGAGGTTACAGCCAAAGATTATTTGTTCTTTGTTGAAATTGCTTATTTATCACAAAAACAGGTTGTTAAAAGTAAAATAACAGTGAATTTCCAATTAGATAAGATCGATGTTGGTGCAACAATGGTTTTAAATAATATTTTCTTTGAAACAAATAAAGCAACAATAAAGGTTGAGTCTACTACAGAACTTGAACGTCTTGCAAATCTGTTGATTGAAAATCCTACAATTCGACTTGAGATTTCTGGACATACAGATAATGTAGGTTCGTTCCGAGCAAATCAAAAACTTTCGGAATCTCGTGCTAAAAGTGTTGTTGATTATATGGTTAGTAAAGGTGTTGGTTCAAGTCGTCTAGAGTATAAGGGTTATTCTTTTAATCAACCTATTGCCGATAATAATACAGCTGAAGGACGTGGTAAGAATCGTCGTGTAGAGTTTAAGGTACTGAGCAAATAAGATTTAATAGTAAGAATTAAGAAAATTAAAAGGACAGAAAATTCAATACTGAATTTTCTGTCCTTTCTTTATTATGGTCAATTTAATAAATTTGTTTTCAAACAAGCATTATTAAAATTATTGAACCGTATATAATTGGAATCAAGGATACATTTTTCTTAAAAATAAGGTCTGAAAATACCGAAGCCAATGTTATAAATAGTATATACAATCGACATTGAAAGCGGATTACGATGAATAGTAAAACCATTTATACCAACAAACATAATAATTATGGAGAAATAGTTAAGGTCAACCTAACTTGATGCATTTAGGTCGCTCTTTTTAGATTTTTTTTTTTTAAAAAGATGTAAACAATTCAATCGTGCATGCCGTCCACCATATTCTTCTTAAAATACTCACTTAGAATAAATATAGACTAACAATACGATCTAACAAGTAATTTGGGCAGGTTAAAATTCCTCGGATAATTTAAAAATGGTGTTCAGAAGAATTTGCGGAAAAACCGATTAGAATGATGAAATTTAAAATAACCCCGTTATAAGCTTTAATGCAATTGGAAAATATAACTTTCCCAAGAGGTTGTTTAAAAATTTAATCATTATAACTAACGATGCTAAGTGATTATTAAATAGCAAAAGAGGGATGAAACCATCCCTCTTTTGCTATACACCTTCATAAATAATTGCTATGAAACTATAATAATTGAAGATTTATTTTGTTACGTGCATATTTAGTGCTCCAGAAACAGCTTCCTCAAGTGTTTTATCAGGAATTCCATCAGTTGCACTCCTATTATGACAACCAAGACATGAATATGCTGGACTTAATGAAGCTGGTCTTGTTGCGTCATCTCGAACTGCAGAACCATCTTCAGTAAACATTGAGTTAGCATCTACTGTAATTTTCATTAAATGAGAATGTACATCACCTTCAAAGGTACTCTCACCTCTTTTAGCACCTGATTTTGCAGCATATGGCATATGACAATCTATACAAGTAGCACTTGCACCATGATTAGTTGTTGCTTCTTGAGTAGAATGACAAGTTGCACAATCTTTTGTAATACCATCACCGTCCCATATAACTCGTTTGTGAGGATCATGACAAGTTATACAATCCATTCCGTTTGCGCCATGAGCAGTTTTTGTAAATTCATCCCATTGTTCATGATGCTTAATAAATCCACCACTAGCATCTATTTTATTTGCATAACCTCTATTATGACATGTTCCACAAAGGAATGTTACGTCGTCACCTAATTCATTTGGAGTTTGAACAATACCATCAACTTCTAATCCGCCAATTGAATTATCAAGATGAGCAAATTCGTATACTCTATCAATATTATCTGATGAAGGATCTGCAATATGGTCGCTACCAGGTCCATGACAAGCTTCACAACCTACACCACCTTCAGTGAAATCACCTAGTCCATCAACTCCTTCAAGCCAAGTGCCATCTTGAGTTCCACCGGTAGTATGACATTTAAAACAGCTATAGTTGTATGTTTTTTTATCAGCTGGATGGTAATTTCCCCAACCGTGATTTTCGCCTCCATAAAAATTTATCTGGTTAACACCGAACCCTGGGTTAAATTCACTTTCAGCAGTACCAATTATATCGCCATCCGTACCAACGAATCTAGTTTTCCAACCATATCCACCAACAACTCCTGCAATATTATCCCATGTTACGCTACCATCAGTTAAATTGTTTAACCAAGTACTTTGAAAGTTATCAACTTCTACTGGGTAAACTGGTCCCAAACTACCATCAGTAATTGTAAATTTGTATGGATGTCCAGATGCCGACCAGTCAGAGTATTTTTCCGAGTGACATGATTGACACGATTCTGAGCCAACAAATTCCTTCTCTGTTGGATTTGGTGTTGGATTTGGATCGTCATCTTTTGAACAACTTGTAAATCCAATCGACAGAGCTAAAAATGCTATTGCCATAAATCTAATAATTCTTCTTTTTTCCATGTTTTAAATATTTAAGGATTTTAATATCTTTTAATATGGTAAAAATAGAATGCTGTTAGTTTTTTTACAATAGCATAAATCACGTAATTTATGTACCATGAAATACGTAGATAATTCTGATCTAAAATTATGATAAATTTATAATATTATTTCGAAGTGCATATTTAACAAGAGCTACGGCAGATTTAACGTTTAATTTTTGCATAATATTTCTTCTATGCGTTTCTACTGTCCTGATACTAATATTTAAGTTATTGGCAATTTTTTGATTGCTTAAATCTTCAACGATCATTTTAATTATTTCTATCTCTCTTTTGGTTAAAATTGCTTGTTCATTTTGTTCGGTAACGTTATTTTCAACAAGAGAAATTAATGTTGTAGAAGCATGTTTTCCTATATATTTCTCTCCTTTGGTGACAGTTTGTATTGCCTCAAACAGTTCAGCCTTTTTTGAATTTTTCAACAAATATCCATCAGCTCCAACCTTTAATAGCTGAATTACATATTCTTTATTTTCATGCTGAGTTAGTATGATTATTTTAACTGATTTATTGTTTTCTTTTATTTGTTTTGTAGCCTCAATTCCTGATTTATTGGGCATTGATATATCCATAATTATTACATCTGGTTTGAGATTGTTCGCCAGCTCAATTGCTTCTATTCCATCTTTTGCTTGACCAATAATCTCAATTTCACTATTATTAATTAACATAGCTTTAATACCATCAATTATAATAGAATGATCATCTGCTAATAATATTTTTATTTTTTTCATTAGTTTTCTTTTAATGGTATGTCAATTATAATTTCTGTGCCTTGATTTTTAGCAGAGTTAAAATTAATAAATCCACTAAAAGCAGAAACCCGTTCTTCCATACTTATTAAACCAATTCCTTTATGTTCGGTTCTTAAGCTTTCGGCTTTTACATCAAATCCAACACCATTGTCTTCAATTACAACACTTACAGTATCGGTATGATTAATAATATGAATATTTGATTGAGATGCTTTTGAATGCTTAATTATATTATTTAGTGCTTCTTGTATTATTCTATATAATGCTTTTTCTAGTCTTGTATCAAATCTTTTTGTAAAATTGAATGCTTCAAAATTTATTTTAACACTATGTTTTGATTGAATTTCACTTATTAAATTCTCTACAGCTGTTACTAAACCAAAATCTTTAAGTAAAATAGGAATTAAATCATAAGCAATTATTTTTGATTCCTTTATGGTATTGTCGATTAAAGTTTGGAGTCGAACAACATGTTTTGTATACTCTTTTTCCACTTTTGGTTTCTTAGTAAAGTTGTTTTCAATAGAATAAGATATAGCTGTTAACATTTGACCTAAACCATCATGAATTTCGGATGCAATTCTTAAGCGCTCTTTCTCTTGTGCTTCGTTTATTTCTATTAAATGCTCCTTACGAATTTTACTCAGTTTTTCTTCAGCCTTCTTACTTTCTCTTAAATCATGAGCAATAAAAATTACTCCAGAAAAATTATCGTCTCTATCTTTAAGAATCGAGCAAGAAAATAATACGGGAATTATTTCACCTGATTTAGAAATGTATTCTTTTTCTTTATTGTGTTGTGCACCATATTTTATTAATTCAGAGGCTTTTAGTTTAAAACCAGATTCTTTATCTTTAATAATTACAGAAATGTTTTTATTAATTAATTCACTTTTACTGTAAGATAACAAATCACACGTTGCATTATTAATTGTTAAAATTTCTCCATCAGTGTTTGTAACTAGTAAAGATTCAAACATACCGGTTATTATACTATCAAAATAATCTCTCGAGACTGTTAAGTTCTCTATTTCTTCAATCATTCTATTAAATGAAATTCCAAGTTCTTCTATTTCATCACCAGTATTTACATTTGCACGTATTGTAAAATTCCCATTAGCAATCATTTGTGTTGACTTAACAAGATTTCTAATCGGAATATTTATTCTTTGAACAAATTTTAAACCCCATTTATATCCGATAAAAAGTAATATTATGGAAAACCCAATTATTGCTATAATACTGTGTTTTGAGGATGTTTTATATACAACTGTGTGATTAATTATTTCTGCATTTGTTTCAACTAAAATTGACTGTAAATCAACGTGTATTTCGTTAATGATTATATCAATCTCATTAATAAAGGAATTTGAGACTTTTTGGCTGAAATTATGTTCGGAGAACTCTATTACTATTTTATTAAATAATTCTAAATTCTGTTTAATTTTTATCATTAATGATTTGTTATGCCTATGTGATAAATTAGATAAACAATTATCAATATTTGAATATGCATTGTTTAAATAAGAATCATACTTTGCATAGTTATTTTCTTCTTTGTACCGTATATAATCGTATGCTGGGGCAATAATCTGATTTACAGAAATACGTAATTCTTGTACTGCCTCAAGTTCAATATATTCAACAACGATATTATTAGAAGTGTTTGTTAATACCAAAATACAGACTAAACCGGTAAGGGCAATCAAAACATTTCCGATTAACATTCCTGTTAAACCTTTAAATAATTTATTTGCTATATTGTTTTTCATTAATTATATCGTTAATTACTAACTTGTTGTTGTTGAGTTTTAGTTGAATTGCAGCGCAATATAAAAAAAATATTCAGATATTCGTATCTGTTATTATCTTTTTAAAAGCAGAATTTCGTATTCTTTTATCAAACACTTTTAATAATAAAATATTAGCTTTGTAATTCAAATATTATTCATAATAAAATATTATATAATGAAAAATACAGCATTTACACAATTTCATATTGATTTAGGAGCTAAAATGCTTCCCTTTTGCGGATTTAATATGCCTATTGAATATTCAGGAATTAATGATGAACACATGACCGTTCGTGAAAAAATTGGTGTTTTTGATGTTTCCCACATGGGTGAGTTTTGGGTAAAAGGGCCAAAAGCTTTTGATTTAGTTCAGAAAGTAACATCAAACGATGTAGCCGAATTATATAATGGTAAAGTTCAGTATTCATGTTTTCCGAACGGTAAAGGTGGAATCGTTGACGATTTATTAGTTTACAAATTTGATGATGAAACTTATTTATTAGTTGTAAACGCAGCAAATATTGATAAGGATTGGGCTTGGGTAGCTAAAAATGCAAAGGAAATGGGATTGGAAGTTGGTAAAGAAGTTTACAATGCTTCTGATGAAATTGCTCAGTTGGCTGTTCAAGGTCCTTTAGCTTTAAAAGCAATGCAAAAACTTACTTCAGCTAATGTTGTTGATATGGAATATTATACTTTTCAAAAATGCGATTTTGCAGGCATTAAGGATGTTCTTTTCTCTACAACTGGTTATACAGGATCAGGAGGTTGCGAAATTTATGTTGATAATAAAGATGCAGAAAAATTGTGGAAAGCTGTTTTTGAAGCTGGTGAAGAATTTGGAATTAAACCAATTGGATTAGGTGCGCGTGATACACTTAGGTTAGAATCAGGTTTCTGTTTATACGGTAACGATATTAATGATGAAACTTCAGCAATTCAAGCTGGCTTAGGTTGGATAACAAAGTTTGTTGATGGGAACGATTTTATCGATCGTGAAAAGTGGGAAAAACAAAAAGAAGAAGGTGTTCCTCAAAGATTAAAAGGTTTTATAATGATAGACCGTGGAATTCCTCGTCAACATTACAAAGTGGTTGATGCAGAGGGAAACGAAATAGGCGAAGTTACTTCAGGAACTATGTCTCCAATAATTAAGCAGGGAATTGGAATGGCATATTTAAATAAGGGTTTTTGGAAATTAGGAACGGAAATTTTTATTGAAATTCGAAACAAAAAAATAAAAGCAAAAGTTGCTCGTGCACCTTTTCATGAAAATAAATAATTACAAAATTTTATACTAAAAACCCTACTATTTTATAGTGGGGTTTTTTATTAACTTAGCTAGTTTAAAAACTATTGTTATGTACAAAATAGAAGTTTGTTTATCTCCTGAGTTATTCGATAAATATACTTTAGAAAATAAAATTGTTGTTATAGTTGATATTTTGAGAGCAACAAGCATTATAACCACAATGTTTCATAATGGACTTAAAAAGTTAATTCCTGTAAATAGTTTAAAGGAAGCTAATAAATATAAAAACGATGGATATTTAGTAGCAGCTGAGCGAAATGGACGGAAAGTAGATTTTGCCGATTATGGAAATTCTCCTTTCGAGTTTACAACTGAAAATCTAGAAGGAAAAACATTGGTTTATAGCACTACAAACGGAACAAATACAATAAATATAGCTGCTAAATCTGAATCTGTTTTAATTGCATCGTTTTTGAATTTATCAAGTGTAGCTCATTATGTAGTAAATCAAAAAAAAGATGTATTAATTCTATGCTCTGGATGGGAAGGTAATTTTTGTATTGAGGACTCATTATTTGCAGGTGCGTTAACCGAAAAATTACTAACTAGTAAAAATTTCACTACGAATTGTGACTCAGTAATTTTGTCTTTAGATTTATGGAATATTGCAAAAATTGATATCAATCAATATATAAAAAAAATATATCAATACAATCGTTTAATAAATCTTGGCATGGAAGAAATTGTTAATTATTGTTTTAGGATTGATATGACAGAGGTTTTACCTGTTATTGAAAAATATTACTTAGTTAACATAAATAAATAGTTTATTTCAGATTGTTTTCTTTTACATTATTCATAAATTTATACTGCTAAATATATTTTAAAAAAAATATCAAAGATCATAGACATATAAATTGATTTATTTAAAATTTGTTCGCATATTGTATTTTTATTTTAATTAGTTAATAATTATAAAACAACCAGTTATGAGAAAACATATTTTTAATGCAGGTCCGTGTAAGTTGTCAGATTCATTATTGAAGAATACATCTGAGGCAATCGTTGAACTTAATGGTTTAGGTCAATCATTAATTGAAATTTCGCACAGAAGTAAAGATTTTCAAGCTGTAATGGATGAGACAGTTGAATTAATGAAAGAAGTTTTGAGTATACCTGAAGGATATTCAGTTGTATTTTTAGGAGGTGGAGCAAGTCTTCAATTTGCTATGATTCCTTATAACTTTATGCAATCAAAATCATTTTATGTAAATACAGGAACTTGGTCGTCAAAAGCGATTAAAGAAGCAAAAATGTGGGGCGAGGTTGTTGAAATATCTTCAAAGGATAAAAATTTCTCTTATTATCCAAAGGGATATGATATTCCTAATGATGTTGATTATGTTCATATTACAACAAACAATACAATTTCTGGAACAGAAATTTTTGAAGATCTAGACGTTAAAGCACCTTTATTTGCAGATATGTCTTCTGATTTTTTAAGTCGTCCGGTTGATGTTTCTAAATACGATATGATTTATGGTGGAGCCCAAAAGAATTTAGGCCCGGCAGGTGTTGCTTTTATAATTATTAAAGATGCTTTGTTAGAAAAAGTTGTAGCAGATCGTAAAATTCCAACAATGTTGCAATACGGAATTCATATCGAAAAAGGATCAATGTATAATACTCCTCCTGTATTTAATATTTTTGCTGTTCGTGAAACATTGAAATGGGTTAAAGCAATGGGCGGGGTAAAAGAAATGGAAAAATTAGCTATTAAAAGAGCCGAGTTGCTTTATAATGCAATCGATAGCAGTAATATGTTTGTTAGTCCAATTGCAAAAGAAGATCGTTCAAGAATGAACATTGTTTTTATTATGAAAGATAAATACAAAGATATTGAGGCTGAATTTATAGCTTTTGCTGGAGAAAGAAATTGTGTGGGAGTTAAGGGTCACCGTTCAGTTGGTGGATTCCGTGCTTCTACATACAATGCATCTACAATTGAAGATGTTCAAGCATTGGTTACTGCGATGAAAGATTTCGAAGCAAAAAACGCATAAATTAATATGTAAAATATAAGACTCAAAGCATTTACTTTGAGTCTTTTTATTAATCCTTAAAACCAAAGAATTATGAGAAAAGTACTCGTTGCAACTGAAAAGCCATTTGCTCCTGCAGCAGTTGCTAAAATTAAGGAAGTTTTAGATAAAGCTAATTATGAATTAGTCTTATTAGAAAAATACACAGATAAGTCTGAATTGTTAAAGGCAGTCGAAAATGTTGATGCCATGATCGTACGTTCAGATAAGGTTACAAAAGAAGTAATTGATGCATCAAATAATTTAAAAATTGTTATAAGAGCCGGCGCTGGTTACGACAATCTCGATTTGGAAGCTTGTACTGCTAAAAACGTAGTAGCTATGAATACTCCAGGTCAAAATTCAAATGCTGTAGCAGAACTTGCCATTGGTATGATGATTATGATTGCTCGTGGAAACTACAATGGTAAAGCTGGTACTGAGTTACGAGGTAAAAAATTAGGTATACACGCTTACGGTAATGTTGGACGATATGTAGCTCAAATTGCAAAAGGATTTGGAATGGAAGTCTATGCATTTGATCCATTCGTTGATGGCGATTTAATTAAAAAGGATGGTGTAACTCAACTTGATTCTGTTGAAGAATTATATTCAACTTGTCAGTATTTATCATTACATATTCCTGCAAACGATAAAACAAAAAACTCAATTGGATTTGATTTATTAAGCAAAATGCCAAAGAATGGAACTTTAGTTAATACAGCACGAAAGGAAGTTATTAACGAAGATGAATTACTGAAAGTTTTTACTGAAAGAGAAGATTTCAGATATGTATCTGATTTAGCACCCGATTGCATAGATGAAATTAAAATGAAATTTGATGGTAGATTTTTCTTTACTCCAAAGAAAATGGGAGCACAAACTGCTGAAGCCAACATTAATGCAGGTGCTGCTGGTGCACATCAAATTATTGATTTCATCGAAAGCGGAAATATAACTTTTAAAGTAAATAAATAAACCTAGTTCAAAGTTTAAAGTTTCAAGTTCCGAGTTTAAATGAAAACTGGGTACTTAATACTATAACTTTTAACTTTTAACAATAAACTTTTAACTAATAAAAAATATGGCAATAATAAAACCATTTAAAGGATTAAGACCTCCAAAGGCGATTTCAAAAGATTTAGCATGTCTACCTTATGATGTTATGAATAGCGAAGAAGCTGCTGTTATAGCTGAAGGAAAAGAATGTTCTTTATTGCATATTACAAAAGCAGAAATCGATTGTCCGGCAGGAACCGATGTTCATTCTGAAACAGTGTATAATAAAGCAGTTGAAAATTTTAAAATGTTTCAAGAAAAAGATTGGTTAGTACAGGATGATGAAGCAAAATTCTACATTTATGCGCAAACAATGGACGGTCGTACTCAATACGGTATTGTAGGTGCAGCTGCTTGTGCCGATTATCATAATGAGATTATTAAAAAACACGAGTTAACTCGCCCTGAAAAAGAAGAAGACAGAATGGTACTAACTCGTTATACAAATGCGAATATCGAACCTGTTTTCTTTTCATATAGAGCAGTTCCTGAAATTGATACAATCGTTGAAATTATTGTAAAAAATAAGGAGGCTGATTATGATTTTGTTGCCGATGATGGTTTTGGACATCATTTTTGGGTTATCAACGATGCTAGTACTAATAAGAAACTAGAGGAATTATTTGATACAAAAGTTCCTTATACATATGTGGCCGACGGTCATCATAGAACAGCAGCAGCTGCTCGAATTGGAATTGAAAAACAAGAAAACAATCCAAATCATACAGGAAACGAAGAGTATAATTTCTTTATGGCTGTTCATTTTCCAGATAATCAACTGGAAATAATTGATTACAATCGTGTTGTTAAAGATTTAAATGGTTTATCTGCGGAGGAATTAATTGAAAAATTAAAAACTTCATTCGAAGTTGAAAAGATAGGTGTGGATATTTATAAACCGGTAAAACTTCATGAATTCAGTATGTATTTGGCTGGAGATTGGTATAAGCTAACTGCTAAAGCTGGAACTTATGACGATAATGATCCGATTGGAGTACTTGATGTAACAATTCTTTCAAAACAGGTTCTGGAACCTATACTTGATATTGTAGATTTAAGAACATCTGACAGAATTGATTTTGTTGGTGGAATTCGTGGATTAGGTGAATTAAAGAAGCGTGTTGATGGTGGCCTTATGAAAGCTGCATTTGCATTGTATCCAACATCTTTAAAGCAATTGCTTGATATTGCTGATTCTGGTAATATTATGCCGCCAAAAACTACTTGGTTTGAACCAAAACTAAGAAGCGGTTTGGTAATCCATAAAATATAATAATGAAATAAGAAATCTAATTTTAATGTAAGAATAGGGGGATTGTTAAAAGATTCTCCTATTTTTTTATAAACTTTTGTTAAACACGATTGTTATCTTTTTTAAGAAAGAACTTTTTTATTACATTTGAAATCACAATAAATCACATAATTAAATTGCAGACTTAATGGGCGTTTCTGAAAATATCAAACACTTTCTTTCCAAAGAGATACCCTCAAATGTAAAATTGATTGCGGTATCGAAAACTAAGCCGATTGATGTAATTCTCAAAGCATATCAATCAGGATATAAAATTTTTGGGGAAAATAAAGTTCAGGAATTAGCTGATAAATATAATGATCTCCCGAAAGATATTGAATGGCATATGATTGGACATGTACAAAGCAATAAAGTTAAATATATAGCTCCTTTTGTGTCTTTAATTCATGGTGTTGACAGCGTTAAGTTATTGAAAGTAATAAATAAAGAAGGAGAAAAAAATAATCGAAAAATTAATTGTCTTCTACAGTTTCATATTGCTAAAGAGGAAACCAAGTTTGGTTTAAGTTTAGAAGAGGCAAATGAATTTTTGATATCAGAGGATTTTAAGAATCTAAATAATATAAATATATGTGGAGTAATGGGTATGGCTACATATACTGAAAATGATGATACAATACGTTCTGAATTTAAAGAATTAGTTTATATCTTTAATGAATTGAAAATTGTGCATTTTTCGAATAATGATTTTAAGGAAATTTCGATGGGAATGTCGGGAGATTATAAAATTGCAATTGAGGAAGGAGCCACAATAGTTCGAATAGGAAGTTTATTATTTGGTGCAAGAAATTATATAAAATAGTTAATATAAATAAACATTTATTATGAGTCAATTAGAAACCACTTATTTAGGATTAAAACTTAAAAATCCTGTTATAGTTGGAAGCTCAGGGCTAACCAGTTCTATCGATAAAATTAAACAAATAGAGGAAAAAGGTGCTGGAGCTATTGTATTAAAATCAATATTCGAAGAACAAATTAAATTTGAAGCTGGTAAAATGGCCAATGGATCAGATTCTCCAGAAGCTCTAGATTATTTGAATTATTATGTAAAGAATAATACTGTCGCGGAATATCTCGATTTGATAAAAAATGCAAAAGAAGCAGTAAACATTCCGGTCATAGCTAGTATTAATTGCGTTAGTTCAAAAGAGTGGACAGGTTTTGCTAAAAGTATTGAAGAGGCAGGAGCAGATGCCATTGAAATCAATGTTTTTGTATTACCAAATGATAAAAATGCTTCTGCAGAGTACTATGAAAATATTTATTTTGAATTAGCAGCACAACTTAAAAATACTATAAAAATACCCTTCGCATTTAAGCTTGGTTCTCATTTCTCCAATCTGGTTGGATTTGTTCAAAAATTAAATGTTTCAGGAGTAGTATTATTTAACCGTTTTTATTCTCCCGATATTGATGTTGATGAACTTAAATTTACTACCTCTGAAGTATTTAGTACTCCGGCCGAAATTAGAAATTCGTTACGGTGGGTAGGTATTATTTCTTCTAAAATACCAGATATGGATATTGCAGCTTCAACTGGTGTGCATGATGGTAAAGCTGTAGTAAAACAATTATTAGGTGGAGCAAGTGCAGTCCAGGTATGCTCAACATTATATAAAAATGGTATTGACTATTTAGAAACTATAATTAAAGACCTTGAAGAATGGATGAATAAACATGGGTTTGAGAATATAGAAGAATTTAAAGGCAAAATGAGTTATTCAAAAATTGATGACCCGCTTGTTTATGAACGATCGCAGTTTATGAAGTATTTTTCTAGCATACAATGAAAAAATCCCGCTTAATTAGCGGGATTTTCATTTGTATTTTTGATAATACCAATAAGTTCATAATATAATGCTTCTTTATCTTTTGTAATATCTTCAACAGAGCTTTCTAATCTGACAAGACACGTGTTTGCTAACTGTGAATCGATATAATCAAAATTATCAATAACAGTAAATACCTCAAAAGCTAACAAAAAATCCGATTGGATAAAAATTTCGGTAAAGTTTTTAATATATTCATTAAATTTTAAACCATTTTTCCAGCACGAAGCAACAAGAATATTCAAAATATTTTTATAATCAGGGTTTTCTATAGCATCCATTATAATTGGAACGCTATCTTGATCATTTAAATTTTCAATTATTTGTATCGCTTCCTCACGTATAACTGTTTCATTTGTTTTGTATAATATATCAATGACTTCATATAATAATCCTTTATTTCCTTCTTTTTTTATATACTTTAAAGTATCAAGTACAATTGACAATTTTTCTGATCTTAGTTTCTTTATAATTTCCTTATTATCCATGATTTAACTAATAATAATGTACGTAAGATTATTAATTTTTACGATGCAAATTTAAAATAATTACTTCAATATATTAGTTAATCAAATTATAATTTGTTAAATTGTTTTTGAAAAATTCACACTCTTTTGAAACAAAACTCATTAAAAAAATCATGTATTAACATGTTTCCCTGTAAGGGAGATGCTTTGTTTTTTAAAAAAAAGTGTTACTTTTACTACAAATTGTTTTAAATTGGTAACAATTAATAAGACGGCAAGTTATGAATATGAAATTATTACATCGAAAGGCATTATATTTTTTTGCAATGTTAATGTCTGTAGCATTGGTGATTGGATGTGGCTCTGGTAAAGACAAAACAAATGATTCCGATGATATTGTTACTCTTGATTCGCTCGAAATTGATGAGCAATTAATTCAAGATGTAAAAGCAGTTAAGGAAATTTTTTATTCTTTGCCTTCGCCATTAGAAACTGCTATGATTCTTAAGCAGGCTGGAGCAAAATATAATGAGGAGCTTCTTAATCCTACAGAAAATTCTTCCAGATATTTAACCAATAAAAGTATGGCTTTAAATCTAGGTATTTATACTACTGATTTAAGTTATGCTAGTTTGTTTGATCAAACTCAAGCAACGATTAATTATATGAATGTTTCTAAGAAAATGGCTGAAGGATTGGGGATTCTTAATGCCATTGATGAAGATATTATTGAACGTTTAGAAGTAAATATTAATAATAGAGTTGCTATTATGGATATCATTTCTGAAACAATTATGAATTCAAGTTCATTTTTTGAAGAAAATGATAGACAAGCATTGTCATCAATTGTATTAGTTGGTGGTTGGATTGAAGGTTTATATATAGCTACTAATTTAGTTGGAGCTGATGCTAATTTTAATAATAATGAATTAATAAGTCGTATTATTGATCAGAAACTTACTTTAGGTACTGTACTTAACTTATTAGACGAGAATTCAGATAATGAAGATGTTAAGAATGTTATGACTAATGTAAACGAATTAAAAGTTATTTTTGACAAAATTAAAATTACAACTTCAAAAATAGAACCTGTAATTGATGAAGAAACTAACGTTACAACACTTAAATCAGAGACTAGAGTATCAATGAGTCCTGCAACTTATAATGAATTGAAAGAAAAAGTTAAGGTAATACGAAGTAATTATATACTATAAAAATATCCTCTGTTATGAAAAGAATATACCAGATATTAATTATACTAACAGTATTGACTCTAATACCCTTTTATGGTAATTCGCAGTGTAAAAGTTTCGCTAAAAAGGTTTGTAAATTAGAACTAACTCCATATATACACGATGGTAATTTTAATGCTGCTATTTTAACTGAGGGTGAAGATGCTGAATTATATAAAACATTTTACGCTGGACAAAATTACAGAATCTATATTTGTGGATCAGATGCACTTCCTGAAATTGAGTTTCAGGTACTCGATGTAAATAGAAACGTTTTATACGATAATAGAAAAAAAGATTATTCCAGGTTGTGGGATTTTAAATTAGAATCGAGTCAACAATTAATAATTTCGTTAAGAGTAAAGAATAGCGAAGGAGAATCATATGAAATAGTTAGTGGTTGTGTAGCAATTATGTTTGGATTGAAAGAAGATATGGATTAATAATAAAGGTATTAAATAAAAGAGCCTGTAATAATATTATTGCAGGCTCTTTTTATATTTGCAATTATGCAAACAATTTTTCTTTTAAATATTTTCCAGTATAAGATTCTCTACATTTAATCAGTTCTTCGGGTGTACCTTCAAATACGATACTTCCTCCATATTTTCCTCCTTCCGGACCCAAGTCAATAATCCAATCACCAGATTTTATTATTTCAAGGTTATGTTCAATAATTAATACAGAGTTTCCTCTTGAAATTAGTGCATTGAATGCTTCGAGAAGTTTTTTTATATCATGAAAATGTAATCCTGTTGTAGGTTCATCAAAAATGAATAAAGTAGATTGCTTAGAATTTTCTTTGCTTAAAAATGAAGCCAGTTTAACTCTTTGACTTTCTCCTCCGCTTAAAGTGCTAGACGATTGGCCAAGTTTAATATACCCTAAACCTACTTCGGCAAGTGGAGAGAGTTTGCTTACAATCTTTTTCTCGGTTGATCCAATTCCTTCATTAAAAAACTCTATAGCCTCATTTACGGTCATCTCCAAAATATTAAAGATGTTATTGTTTCGATATTTTACATCTAAAATTTCTTCTTTAAATCTTTTCCCGTGGCAATGGTCACAAATTAAAGTAACATCAGCCATAAATTGCATTTCAACCTTTATTACACCTTCACCCTGACATTCTTCGCACCGTCCACCATCAATATTAAATGAGTAATGTGATGCTTTGAAATTGTTTATTTTAGATAATTGCTGATTCGCATATAGTTTTCTAATTTCATCGTATGCTTTTAAGTAAGTAACAGGATTAGATCTGGACGATTTGCCAATAGGATT
Source organism: Bacteroidales bacterium (assembly GCA_027859205.1). Taxonomy (GTDB): domain Bacteria; phylum Bacteroidota; class Bacteroidia; order Bacteroidales; family UBA12077; genus UBA12077. The sequence goes on from JAQIBH010000090.1 coordinate 34,796, forward strand.
TTGATCAACAAACTCAATGTTTTCAAGTTGGTTAATATCACCTTGTAATTTATCAAATTTTCCCGTTTTTTCTCCTGTGCCTAATAATATTTTACTCAATGCTGGCGATAATATATTTTTTACTAATGTTGATTTACCTGAGCCGCTAACACCTGTAACGACAGTTAATACATTTAAAGGAAATTTAACATTAATATTTTTTAAATTATTTTCTCTTGCTTCTGTAACTTCTATAAAATTATTCCATTTGCGTCTCTCTTTGGGAATATTTATAAATTTTCTTCCTGTAAGATATTTTGCTGTTAAAGAGTTTTTATCTTTGATTAGTTGTTCTCTGTTTCCGTGAAAAATAATTTCGCCACCTAATCTTCCAGCAAAAGGACCTATGTCAATTATTTCATCAGCTGATTTAATAATATCTTCATCGTGTTCAACAACAATAACTGTATTGCCAATTCTTTGTAAGTGTTTTAAGACGGATATAAGTTGATTGTTGTCTCTGGAATGTAAACCAATACTTGGCTCGTCAAGAATATAAAGAGAACCTACAAGACTGCTTCCAAGTGATGTAGCAAGATTTATTCGTTGTGATTCTCCACCTGAAAGAGTTGAGGATAATCTGTTTAAAGTTAAGTAGCCAAGTCCTACATTCATAAGAAAATCTAAACGACTATTTATTTCAATTAAAATGCGTTTAGAAACATCTTTCTCAAAATCGGTTAATGTAAGGTCTTTGAAAAAGAGTTGTAACTCATCAATTGGCAATAAGACTAAATCTTGTAAAGATTTATTATCTATTTTAATATAAGAAGCTTCTTTCTTGAGACGTGTACCTCTGCAATCGGGACAGGTTGTTTTACCTCGATATCTTGATAACATCACACGGTATTGAATCTTATATTTTTGCTCCTCTAAATGTTCAAAAAATGTATTAAGTCCCCAGAAATGCTTATTGCCAGTCCAAAGTAGCTGTTTTTGATCATCAGATAAATCGAAAAAGGGTTTATGAATTGGGAAATCAAATTTATCAGCATTATAAACGAGTTTATTTTTCCATTCTTGCATTTTTTCCCCACGCCAACATGCGATTGCTTCTTCGTATACAGATAATCCTTTATTTGGAATTACTAAATCTTCGTCAATTCCAATAATTTTACCATAACCTTCGCATCGAGGACAAGCTCCTACAGGATTATTAAAACTAAATGTATGAACCGTAGGATCTTCAAACTCAATTCCATCTGCTTCAAATTTATTTGAGAATGTTTCACATGTATTTGGTTCTCCAAAAGCTTTAATAATGCAATATCCCTTACCTTCCGAAAATGCAATTTGTACCGAATCTGCAAATCGACTCAAGGAATCCTCGTTTGTTTCAACTTTAATTCTGTCAACAACTCTATTAAATGAATCTTTCTTATTTATTGATGAAGAATTTTCAAGCAAATCACTGATTTTAAAAATCTCGAAATTTTGTTCAATTCTTGAAATACCTTCATTGTGCAACATTTTAAGATATTCTTCAAATGATTTTCCATTATTAGGAGTAAATGGGGCAAGAATTAAAAGTTTTGAGTTTTCATTAAAACTAGTAATATAGTTTACGACATCAGTTACGGAATGTCGTTGTACTATTTTATTCGAAATAGGAGAGAAAGTTTTTCCAATACGGGCAAACAAGAGTTTAAAATAGTCGTAAACCTCGGTAGATGTTCCAACAGTTGATCTTGGATTTCTTGTGTTTACTTTTTGTTCGATCGCAATTGCAGGAGGAATCCCTTGAATGAGTTCAACGTCGGGCTTGTTTATTTTGCCTAAAAATTGCCTTGCATAAGAAGATAAACTTTCAACATATCGTCTTTGTCCTTCGGCATAAATAGTGTCGAATGCCAATGATGATTTTCCGGAACCTGAAACGCCAGTGATAACAACAAATTTATCACGAGGAATATTAATATTAATGTTCTTTAAATTATGAACTTTTGCACCTTTTATATGGATGTATTGATCTTTGTTTGGCATAAAAATTGAATAATAATAATAATAAAGAATGTTAACAAAACTTAATTGGTTTTGAATTAAATGATTTTTTTATTTATATTGCACTAAATTAGTTAATTAAATTCTAACCTAAAACACGGAGGATTGTTTATCGATTAAACTTCTACTTTTTTAAATCATTAAAAAAGGAGGTCGTTTTGAAAAAATCAAAACTCACCGATCATGAACTTGTAACAGAGTTTATTGGGGGTAAACAATCTAGTTTCGAAATCATAGTTAATCGCCACAAAGATAAAGTTTTTACTTATATCTTGTTAATGGTAAAAAGTGAGCATTTAGCTCATGACATTTTTCAGGAAACTTTTATAAAAGTTGTTAAATCACTTCATGCTGGTAAATATCAAGAGAACGGTAAATTCATATCGTGGGTAGTTCGTATAGCACATAATTTAATTATTGATCATTTTAGGAAAGAGAAACAAATGAGAACTTTTTCTAATGATGACTACGAAACGGATATTTTTAATTCATCAAAGTTTTCTGATAGTACCATTGAAGATGATATTATTCAGGATCAGATTATGTCAGATGTTCGCCAATTAGTAGATTTTTTACCCAATGAACAGAAGGAAGTTATTGTATTGCGTCATTTTATGGGATTAAGTTTTAAGGAGATATCAGAGCAAACAAATGTTAGTATAAATACTGCTTTAGGCCGTATGAGATACGCTTTAATTAATTTACGAAAATTAGTTAATGAGAAAAATCTGAGTTTAACTATTGCATAAAATAAATAAAGATGAAAAAAAGTTAGAACAAAATATAATAAAGAATTAGCCGTAAGCGTTCTAAAGATAAATCAAAACTTATTATAGCCTATGGTGAAAAATTTTACTCTAACTTATCTTTACGGTAATTTTGATGAAAGTGAGCTGAAATTTAATGAATTAAATGAATATGATTTAAGTGAGTTTGATAGTATTTTTACTTTTATTGAAAAAAATACAAAAAAGATACCAGAAAGAATAGTTAATAATGTAATTGATTTTGCAAGAAACTATTCTTAATTAATGATTACGTAAGACTTTTAAGAGATGATGTTAAATATCATCTCTTTTTTTATGCAAAAAACTTGACTTGTATTAATTTTTTTAATATTATTGTGATATCAATTTGATATCACTATTTAATTATTTAATTTAAAAAAGATAGAAATGAAAAATGAAAAAGTATTTTCGGCAGCACCAGGTTTTTTGATGCTATTTTTGGAAATAATTATGCTGGGAATTGGTATTGCAGGTTTAATTTACTTGCATAACTTATGGTTTTTGGCTTTATTAATTATTGGTATTTTTATGCTTATAGGACTAGTAATTGTAAATCCAAATGAATCTATGGTTCTCGTTCTTTTTGGAGCGTATAAAGGAACAATTAAGGAAAATGGTTTTTTCTGGATAAATCCATTTTATACTAGAAGAAAGATTTCGCTTAGAGCTCGAAATTTTGATAGCGAGCCTAGTAAAGTTAACGACAAGGTTGGTAATCCAATTAAAATTGGAGTTGTATTGGTTTGGAAGGTAGAAAATACTTACAAAGCTGCTTTTGAGGTGAATGAATATGAACATTTTGTTGTTGTTCAGAGTGAAGCTGCACTTCGTAAACTTGCTGGAAAATACCCTTATGATAATTTTGAAGTTGAGGAAGCCGAGATTACCTTAAGATCGGGTGTTGAAGAAGTAAATCATGAATTGGAAAAAGAAATTGTTGAGAGATTGGAAATTGCAGGTATTCACGTTATTGAAGCACGTATAAATTATATTGCATATGCAGAGGAAATAGCAAGTGCTATGCTTAGAAGACAGCAAGCAACTGCTATAGTAGCAGCTCGACATAAAATTGTTGAAGGAGCAGTAGGTATGGTTGAAATTGCTTTAGAACAATTAGCTGGTAAAAACATTATTGAATTGGATCAGGAGGCAAAAGCAGCCATGGTTAGTAATTTAATGGTTGTTCTTTGTTCTGATGAATCTGCAAGACCGGTTGTTAATACAGGAACACTAAATCATTAAGCTCTAATTTATGAAATTACATTTCTCAGAAAAGCAGAGTTTTAGGAATGTTTGGATTCTAGTAGGCTTTATTTTAATCAATGGTCTTACTGTTTATGGGTTATACCAACAAGTATTGCTAGGAAAACCATGGGGAAATAATCCTATGTCAAATTCAGGATTAATTATCACTGAAGTGTTAGTATTTGCATTTTCTTTATGGTATTGGAATATTAAACTTGTAGTTAAAGTTCTTGATGAAGGTATTTATATTAAATTTTTAATGATGCAGTTTAAATATAAATTGATAGAATTTAATCAGATAGATACTTGTAAAGCAATTGAATATAATGCGATTAAAGAATTTGGAGGCTGGGGAATAAAAGGAATAAAGCATAAAAAGGCATATACAACTTCTGGAAAATTTGGAGTACAATTAAAACTTAAGAATGGGAATACTGTTTTAATAGGTACTAAAAAGCCAGATGGCTTAACTCTAGCAATAGATAAAAATCTGAATAATATTTAAATTAATTAGAAAATGTCTAAAAAGAAATCTTTTGTACTTAGACTTAACGAGGATAAAATGAAAGCACTTGAAAAGTGGGCTGCGGATGAGTTTCGTAGTGCCAATGGTCAAATTGAATGGATTATTACTAAGGCATTAAAAGATTCCAAGAGATTAAAAAAAACAGATTTATCAAATACTGATGAAGATTAATATACCAAAATAATGGAAAAAGAAAAGTCATCTGTAGATATTTTAAAAGAAATTGCAAAGAGAGCTAATTGGGAATTTAGTTTAACTGAAAAAACTTTAAATACTCGTTATGGAAATAGTGCGAGAAATGTAATAATTAAGAATCATCAAATTAGTGATTCATATTTTATTTCTGCTCAAACAACTAATTTTGATAAATACAGAATTTATAGTGGTATATTTTTTCCGGTTACTGGATCCAATAATTATAAATTATTGATTCGAAAAAGGAATCAGCTCGATAAGTTTAGCTTTCGTAAAAATAGACTAAGGTTTAAAATAGGGAATAGCAGCTTTGATTCAAAAGTATATATCGAAACAAATAATGATATCGAAACACATAAGCTGTTGAGTAACTCAAAAATTCAACTAGAAATTATTGAATTTGTATATTCTGCAGATTGTTTATATGTCGGATTCAATGAAATAAATCCAGGTTTTAATAAAGATTTGGAAGGGAAGAAATTTTTATCGGTATTCATGGCATTAGGATGGATGATTGACAAAAAAATGATTGACAAAGCATATAGACTTGGTGAATTATTAAAAAGTAAGTTTAGCTAAAATAAATAATTTTGTATAAAAATTACAAATACACTTGTTGGAAATGTAATGGCAAACAGTATGAAGTAGGTGAAATTAGAACCACCGGAAGCTTTATGATGAAATTATTTAATATTCAGAATATTAAGTTTACTACGGTTACCTGTTCGAAATGTCAGTATACAGAACTATTCAAAACTGCGAGCAGTAAGTTTGGAAATGTTGTAGATTTCTTTACAAATTAGAAGGCAAAGATTTCATATTACTGAATGTTAGTCGATTTTGGATGATGTTTGAAAAGGTATTTTTAAATAGATTTACTAATGTTTTAACTGAATATATATTGAAAGTAATACATTGAAAATAAAAGGTTTTACAAAGGATTATTAATTATCTTAGCAAACAATAAAATAGAAAATTAATGAAAAAAATACAATTGAATTTGAGGAAGCGTTAGATGAATTTGTTGAGGAATTAAAAACTTATGTTTCTACTGAAACTGGAGATTGGACAATTAAAGGCTTTATAGATATTTATAAAAATATTTATACTATATCTTCGGATACAAAAATAGTTTCAAAAATACTTGAGATACATATTTTTCCCGAAATTTTAAGATTTGCTGAACGGATAGGATATAAGATTATTTTAGCTGAGCATCAAAATTGGTATCCAGACTTGACTTTTGTTCATAAGCAAAATGATGCTATCAAATTCGCACTTGATTTAAAAACAACATTTCGTAGAAATAATAAAACAGCTGGATTCACATTGGGAAGTCATGGTGCTTATTTTAAGGAGAGAGATAAGGATAAAAACATACAATTTCCATACAATCAATATACTGGACACTATTGTTTAGGTATAATTTATACAAGAACTGACTTCGAAGAAGATTTGGCAGAAACAGAAATTTATAAAGTTAATGACTTGGAAGAGCAGTACGGAGACGTACCAGACCCAATTGGAGAAAGGCAAGTTACTCCAATAGATAACCTAAGATCGATTACTTCAGTAATTAAAGATTTTGATTTTTTCGCTGCAGCAAAATGGAAAATTTCTAGTGACAGTCAAGGTTCAGGCAATACAGCAAATATTGGTTCAATCAATGATATAGACGATTTAAAAGCAGGCAATGGAGTTTTTAGCAAATTAGGAGAATCGTGGTTCGATGAATATTGGATGAATTATGGCATTGCAACTATGATTAAAGATGGGGAAACTGTTATAATAACTAATATTTGGGATTTTTTAGAGTTTAAAGGTAGAACAGATTTGTTTGAAAGTGTTGTGGCAAAAGGAGCAAAAAGGAGAAAAAAATGAAAATATTTGTGCCACCAATAAAATCACAAGGAATAAAAACGAAACTTGTGAAATGGATATTTTCTAATGTTGCGGAAAATAAATTTGATAGATGGGTAGAGCCATTTATGGGAACTGGTGTTGTTGCTTTTAATATACGCCCCCAAAAAGCTCTTTTATGTGATAGTAATCCACACATAATTAAATTTTATAAGGCTTTACAAACTAAGGAAATAACATCTGGCTTAGTTAGAAGTTATTTAAAAGAAGAAGGAAGTAAACTTTTAAAAACAGATGGTCAATATTATTATGAAGTACGTGAAAGATTTAATTCAGATGGAAATCCTCTTGATTTTTTATTTTTAAGCCGTTCTTGTTTTAATGGCATGATGAGATTTAACAAAAAGGGTGGTTTTAATGTTCCTTTTTGCAAGAAGCCAAATCGATTTGCTCAAGCACTTGTGACTAAAATTACAAATCAAGTAGAAAATATTTCACAAATAATTAATAATGGAGATTTTGAATTTAAAAACCAAGATTTTAAAGAAACATTAAAAGAAGTAGAATCTGGCGATATGGTTTATTCAGATCCTCCATACATTGGTAGACACGTTGATTACTTCGATTCTTGGTCTGAAGAAGAAGAACTAATTTTGAATAAGGGTTTAGTTGACTCAAACGCTAAATTTATTCTTTCAACTTGGCTGAGCAATAAATATAGAATTAATGATTATGTCTTTTCAATTTGGAAAGACTCTTTCATAACAACAAAAGAACATTTTTATCATGTTGGAGGAAAAGAGGCTAATAGAAATGCAGTTTATGAAGCATTACTTTCTAATATTAAATTTGAATACAGTATTTTAAATTCAGAAATGAAATCAAGGATTGAATTAAATGAGTCGCAACTTACTATAAGTGAAAGAGAATATAAAATTCCAACTCAGTTATCTTTAACATTAGAAGAAGAACAAAAGCATATGATACATAATAAGAAATAGAGGCAAAATCTTAGAATAATCTTTTCTAACTTCAATTTTTTTGATTTTAAATAAAAGTTATGTCCATCTTATATATTCCAAAATGTTACTTATTTGTCAAGCTTAGGAGGATGAATTTCATCCTCCTAATTATTTATAAGATTAATTGTATGACAAGCTACCATTCCTGCCGTTTCAGTTCTTAAACGACTTTCTCCGAGGCTTATCTCATAAAAGGCATTTTGTTTTGCTTGTACAATTTCTTCAGTACTAAAATCTCCTTCAGGTCCAATTAATATTAAGGCATTTTCGTCTTTATTATAGATGTTTTTTAATTGGAACTTTTTATTTTCTTCGCAATGGGCAATATATTTTTTGCAATCAGTATTCTGATTAATAAAATCATTATAAGTTGTTAAATTATTTAATTTAGGTTTATAAGCTTTAATAGATTGTTTAACGGCGGATATAATAATTTTTTCTAATCTTTCTGGTTTAATACTTTTTCTTTCAGAATGTTCGCAAATTATTGGTGTTATTTCGTCAATTCCAATTTCGGTAGCTTTCTCAAGAAACCATTCAAAGCGATCGATATTTTTAGTAGGAGCTATGGCAATATGTAAATAATGGTTTCTTTTTCCAAACTCTTTTTTTGTATCAGTTATTTCAACGATACATTTTTTAGGATTGGAGTCGATAATTTTAGCAGAATAAAAGCCACCTTTGCCATCTATAAGTTGAATTTCATCGTTTGTATTTAATCGTAATACCTTAATACAATGTTTTGATTCAATTTCATTAAGAGTATATAAATTACTACTTAAATCTGGTGTATAGAATAAATGCATTTATCTTTGTGTTTGATTAGCAAAAATAATCATTGAAAATCAATATTAAATGAAAAAGATTGGATTATTATCGGATACGCATAGTAATGTTGATGAAAAAATATTGAAATTCTTTACAGATTGCGATGAAATATGGCATGCTGGTGATTTTGGCAATATCGAAACAGCAGATTTAATATCAAAATTAAAGCCTTTGAAAGGAGTGTTTGGAAATATCGATGGACAGGAAGTAAGAATTGCATATCCAAAAATACAATCTTTTTTATGCGAAAAAGTAAATGTTTTAATGACTCATATTGGGGGATATCCGGGAAGATATGAAAAAGGAATAAAGGAGATAATAAGGGATTTAAAGCCAAAACTTTTTATCTCGGGTCACTCACATATTTTAAAAGTAATTTACGATGATAAAAATGATTTACTGCATATTAATCCAGGTGCAGCAGGCAAATCAGGTTTGCATAAATTTCAAACGGCTGTTCGATTTACTATTGATGAAGAAGAGATAAAAGACTTAGAAGTTTTTGAAAAGCTTAGGATGTAGATTTACTTGCAATTAATCTAATAACAGATGCTTTTCCTTGATGCAATGAACTTTCGTTTAAATTTATTTCTTTTTGTTCAAGTAATTCGATGTTATGGTTTTTAAAATCATTTTGAATATCCTTTAAGCTATACAGTAAATCCATATTTTTTGGACCTCCAGATTTATTTGCGAACTGTAATTTCGAAAAACATTCCATTAGTATTTTACCATTTGGATTCAAATATTTTGAAAGTCCTGCATGAAAAGTGTGTCTAATAATAGGAGGTAGGTGAAGGTAAATAATTGATATTAAATCAAATTTATCTTTTGAACTAAATGTTTCTACTGTTGAATTAAGATAATTAATTTGAACATTGTTTTCTATTGCAAAACTAAGTGCCTTATTTTTAGCAGAATCGCTATAATCATAAGCGGTAACATCCCAACCATGGATAGCAGCGTAAACCGCATTTCTACCTTCTCCATCGCCAGGTAATAGAATTTTACCCGGTGGATTATTCTCAATAAATGATTTAAAGAAATCGTTAGGTTTAACACCATAAATAAATTCTTCAGTTGTATACCTTGAATTCCAGGATTCTTTCACTATTCTTAGTTTTAGTTAATTTCTTTATTTATACCTTTTTCTTCACTCTGTTGTTCATTTTCCTTTGGGTTATCTTCTATATTTTTTTCTTTTGGATCATTGTCAAGTTCTTTTTCAATTTGTTCAATTTGTAGTTTTTCTTGTTCCAATCTTTTTAGTTCTTCTGCTTTTGCTTCTTGAGCTTCCTCAAATAACCTCATATTACGTAGGAATTGAACTTTGTTTTGTTCAGTTGCAATAATGTATCTATATGGTGTTTCTCCTTTTGGTGTTTTCAGTTTTCTTGATCTTTTCCTTATATTTTGTATTACATTAACAAAGTTTTTATTATTTGAGAGTGTTTGCATAACACCTCGAGTATAAGAAAAGTAATAATAATCTTTATTTGGAAGTTCAAAATAAAACTTCATAATATCACCACTTCTTCTTTTTAGAATTTGTAAGTATCCATTTACGTATTTATTAATAGGTTTATTATTTATGGTAGCAATTCCAATTTTCCCATAATTAAGATAAGATCCTGTTTCGGTATACCAATTAAATTTCACACTTCCTAAAAGAACTGTATGTTGAGTCGATTTTGGTAATTTTGCTTCGTTGGTATACAGCATTAATTGATCTTTAAACACTTCATAGTCATTTTTTCCTACTAATTCGTTCATGTTTTTTTCAAAAAACCTTGAAGTTAGACTCATCGGATCGAGACTTTGAGCAGACTGTAATTCGTACACTAAAGTATCAAGAGCTGCATCAGAGATAAATAAATCAAGACCTAAAATTAATTTGGTTTTGATTTCATTTTTCTCAAGTTTATGATTTACTGAACCTACCGGAGATAATTTTATTTGTCCTAAATCAATTCCTAAATTAACTTTGCCTTCTCCATGCTGTAAACAAAGATCTTTTTGTAAAGTAACTACATTCCCCGAAGTGTCAGGGTTTAAATGTTTGGATCTTTCTGCAATAATATATTTTTTTGAATTTTTGTTATAAAATAAAAATCCAGTCGCATCTACTAATGCAATATCGTTTGGATCTCTTCTTCTGTCTAAAAATCTTGAATAAATATGTGAAGAGTCTATTGTTATAAAACTTGCAGCATGTAATCCTCTGCCACTAATACTTTTTGTTGTTTTTGATATCGGAATATAAATACTATCTGGATTTATTTCACTTTTGAAATAGGCATAATTTGGTTCTTTTACCGGGCAACCATGTTCTAATTTAACGCCTCCATTAAATGTTAAACGTCTTCTGTTGGCATATAAAATAACATCTCCTCGATAATTATAAACGGGGCTTAATGTGAAATTATCTTCTTTTATAATTTTACTTTTAGCTACAGTCTGGTATGAACTGTCTACAAAAATATCTGTAAAATGAATGTTTTGGATTTCTTTATTTTCGTCAATATAGTCATAGTCTCCTGTTCCAAGATATTTGTAGCGACCTTTTATATTTATTTTAGCCTTATATATTTTATGATATCTATTCTTTGTATTAGCAATTATCTCAGAATTTTTTAAGGTTTGAATTTCGGCAACATGCCCAATGGTTACATTATTTTTATCGGGGAATATAAGTGCATCGGCTACTTTAATGTATTCAACTTGAGAAGCGCTAATAATGCTATCTCTCAATTTATATGTTGATTTTGTTGATGCAAATCGAAGCGAATCCTGACTGCGATGAATTGACATGAATAAGGCACCAGGTAGATTATCATCTTTTAATTTAGCTAATTCTCGAATTTCTTGTGAGGCTGTTGAATCAACTTGCGGACTAGACTCAATAGCTATTTCATCATTTGCTATATTCCAATCAAATTTGTCCAGGTAGCTTAAATACAAATGCTTTGGAAACTTTGCAATTGTAAATGGTTCGTTAGAGTTAAAATTTCCTATTTGGGTTGAAAAATCAACTTTCCCATTCACATTTTCAGTTATAAAATTGAAATCAGTCTTTTTTAATGATTTTAAACTGAATGTTGTTGAATCTGAGTTAAACGAATTAGATTCAAAATTAAAAAAGTTAGATTTTAATTCGGCCTTTTCAAGATTCATTGTACCTGAGCCAGTTAATCCAATTGGTTGAATAATAAGTGAGCCTGAAAGAAGAGAATTATTTCCAAACATAATGAACGGATCTCCTTTTTGCTCTGCGTACATAATATTTTTATATGGATACCAGCTAATATAAACTTCGCTTGAGCTCAATTCCGGAAACTCGATTCCGGAGGTTCGCTGCGCAAGTGTAAAGTCATTCGCATGAATATTTGTTGAATCGGGGAAGAAAATAATATCATCAGTTTGCGCTTTCGCTGTTAAATATTCCAAAGTTCCAGAGCCTTTTAAACCTTTGTTGCTTAAATCAATAATATTGTAGTATGTTCCTTTACCTTCATAAAGAGGAAATCCTTCATCAGGAGTATTTCGCTTAAAGCCAAGTGAATTATCAGGACGCTGATAAATTGCATCGTTAAAAGGTGGGAATATATTTGAAGAATTAAAACGACCGTCGAATCTTAAGCCCTTTGAAGAAAAATTGTCCAAACTGTCTATTACAAATGGATCAAGTTCAAAATAGAAACTGTCTCTTTTATAAATACCATCGTAAATTTGCGGATCATCGTAGTATACAAAGGAATTATCATAACTTTTAAAAATAGGATATTCAGGAAATCGTTTAAATCCCGATTTGTTATATGGTTTATCAATATATAAATCTCCTGTAATTACTTCAATTTTATTTTGGATCAAGTCCAAAAGAGGATTATTATACATATCGCGTTCTTCTGTTTGAACCTTTATTTCTAGTGAGTTTATATTCGAAAGGCTGATTCTAAAAGTGTCGTAATGAAAATAGAATTCTTGACCATAAAATGTAAATAATCCAGCTTCAACAATTCCAGCAAAACTAAAATCCCTGTTCTTTTGCATTATTATTTGGTTATCTTGCGGGTAAATGGCAACATTCTGGGAATCAGATAGAAATATTTGAGGTATTCCTTTTATTTCGAGATTGTAGTTATTCAAATCTAGTACACCATTATGATTTAAACCTTCGGTTATTGAATTAAACTTTATTACATCATAGTCAATCTTGCCATATCGAGCATCCATAAAATCATAAAGTTTTTGCTTAATTATAGCTTCATCTTTATCGGCATCATAAAAAACAAATCCATCAACACTTAGATACATTAACATTTGTTTAATCTGGTAATCATCATATTTTAGAAAACGCGCTAATTCTTCTCCTGAAAATGTTTCTGAGTTTATTTTTTTCGAAAAGTTTTTTAAAACATAAAGTGGATGAAATTCATCTCTTAGCATAATTCTTTCAAACTCCATCAGATTAAAAAAGTTTGAAGAAGTAAATGTTGCATTTCCAATTGCTCCACCTCGCTTTTTCGTTAGATAAATTTTATCTTCATTTATTCGCCATAGCAATTGATCAAAACTCATTGATATTTGATGGTATGAATTAAAGTATGGACTTTTTGATACAATTCTTTCTGATGGAGTTAAAGATACCTCCTTTAGTTTCGAAGTATAATTTAATGAAACCCCAGGGTGGAAAATCGAATCATTTTTTAAACGTATTGTTATTTGTGCGTTATTGGAAACAATTCGACCTTGCTTAAACATATAAGTATTTGAAACAGCAGTAATTATTGTTGTATCATTTTTTTGAATATAAAGATGTGCTAGATTATTTTGATCTCCAGAACCAAGTAAGTTAGCACCTTTCATTGAAAATCCACCATCGTAATTTATGTCAGGATAAATATTTTCTATGTGAAACCTCTTCTGATATGAATTGAACTCAGGGTAAATAGCTCTGTCAGCAGTTATTACGTGAACTACTTGATCAGATAATCTTCCTAGTATTGGTTCGTCAAAATAAATTTTATTATAGAAGGTTACAGAATCAGCTGTATATCCTGATTTTGTGAAATTTATTTTATAATTTTTTAGAATGGCATTTACACTATTTGCTTCATAATCGGCTCTTTCCCAGTTAACAATACCATTTATTCCATGCCATTTATTAGTTGTAGGATAAAACTCGCCAGAGGTTTCAAAAATATTAATAGAATCTTTTTTTATCCTACAAGTCAAGTTAGTTTTTTTAAATACTATTTTTAATTCTTTATCAACTATAATTTCAAAATCTTTTGAGCTTGTTTCCCAATTTGTTGAGTATGAGCTGTATAAAATATTTCTTTCAATTAATGATTTTGAATTATTAAAATAACCAGTGATTACTCTTAGTGGGAATTTTTCGTTTTCAAAAATATAATATATACCTTTTTCCCAGTTATCGTAATGTTTTAAGGCTTCTTCTGAACGATAAAAGGCCATCACTATATCAAAGTATTTTGTAAAATGAGGATTACGACGGGCTTTGTTTTTTAACATTAAATTACAAACATCAATAAATCGATCTTTAATATCATTAGAATAGTAACCTATATTCCATCTTTCGAGGAATATTTTTAGACTATCCTCTTCGTGTTCTGGTAAATTTCTATTAACAAATCCTTCAAATTGTTCAATAAATATTGTTGAGTCTTTTTGAAATTCCTTTATATCTTGAGCAGATGTGGTTATTGCAATTAAACTCAAAATAGTAAAGAAGAAACTTTTAAATAAATAATTTTTCATCGTGTATGATTTTTTACGATTCTATTTCTTCAAGAATGTAGCAGCTACCCAGTCATTTTTCTCATGATGAGATATATGATTTATACCAAAATTAAATGTTTCTTCTCGAATCATTGTGAGATCTTTGGTATATAATCCGCTAAGTAAAAGAGTGCCATTTTTCTTTAGAACTTTTGCATAATGTTTAATATCATCCATTAAAATGTTTCTATTGATATTAGCGATAATAATATCAAACTGTTGTTCATTTAAAAGATTGGCGTCACCAATAAATACTTTAATATTTGAGCAATTATTTTTTTTAATATTTTCAACAGTATTATTGTACGCCCATTCATCAATATCAATTGCAGTAACTTCTTTAGCTCCTTTAAATGACGCTAAAATACCTAACACACCTGTACCGCAACCCATATCAAGTACATTTTTCTCTTCGAAGTTTTGTTCAAGTATTGTTTTTAACATTAAAAATGTTGTTTCGTGATGTCCTGTTCCAAATGACATTTTAGGCTCGATAATTATTTCATACTTTGTTTTGGGTGTATCTTTATGAAACGGTGCCCGAATAAGACATTGCTCGTCAACTAGTATTGGTTCGAAGTTGCTTTCCCAGACTTGATTCCAATTCTGAGTTTTAATTACTTCAGAGGTATATTCAATATTAACATTAGGAATTCCGTTTACTTGTAATTGTTTCACTTTTTCCAGATCAAAGAATTTTTCTAAGATATAGGCCTGTAATCCGTCATCGGTTTGGTCATAACTTTCGTATCCAATTTCATTTAGTTCAGCAACTAGAATATCATTTATTTCTTGAGTGTTTTCAGCTGTTATTTTGCACGATAATTCAATGTAATCCATATAAATTTTTTAAAACGATTTTGATATCTCAATAAATTCATCTGCATTAAGAGATGCCCCACCAATAAGCCCTCCATCGACATCGGGATTTGCAAATAATTCCTTTGCATTTGAAGGTTTACAACTGCCTCCGTAAAGAATTGATAAATTATTTGCTATATCGGAGTCGTATATATTTTTAATTGTTTCACGAATGAATTGATGAATTTCTTGTGCTTGATCTGGAGTAGCAGTTTTACCAGTCCCAATAGCCCAAACAGGCTCATAAGCAATTATAATGTTTATAAAATCTTCGGGAGATATTTCTTTTAACATTCCATTTATTTGCTTAGCTACAATTTCAAAGTGTTTGTTTTCTTCCCTTTCTTTTAAAACTTCGCCACAGCATATAATTGGAATTAAATCATTTTTTAAACCAAGCTTTATTTTTTCGTTAATTATTTGATCTGTTTCGTGATAATATGCACGTCGTTCCGAATGTCCTAAAATAACGTAATTAGCTCCTGCGGATTTTAACATTGAAGCAGAAATATCACCTGTATATGCTCCGTGCGACTGATTTGAGCAGTTTTGGCCTGCAAGACCTATAGTCTTGTATTTTAAAGCTTTAGCAGCTTCATTTGTTAAAATAAATGGAGGAGCAATAATTAACTGAACTTCTTTTACTGCATCGAATTTTTCAACAAGTTCATTTATTAAATCAACACCTTCCGAAAAGGTATTATTCATTTTCCAGTTTCCTGCTACTATTTGTGTTCTCATATTTAATAATTTAAAAATCTTTATAGCTAATCAAAAATAAGAAATTAAACATAAAAATGTTAGATTAAGGATTGCTTAGTCGTATTCTTGGATCTAAAATACCATATAAAATATCAACAAGCGTATTGATAATTATAAAGATAACCGAAATAGTTAATACGCAACCTACAATAACAGGGAAATCGTAATTGTTTAATGAACTGACTATAATATAACCTAAACCTTTCCAACCAAAAATGTACTCAATAAAAACAACACCTGCCATTAAAGAAGCAAACCATCCAGATATGGCTGTAATTACAGGGTTTAAAGAGTTTTTTAAAGCGTGTTTCCATATTATACGTTTAAATGACAAACCTTTTGCTTTCGCTGTTCTGATATAATCTTGAGATAAAACATCTAACATTGAGTTACGTGCTAACTGAATAACAATTGCTAAAGGTCTTATCCCTAGAGTAAGTGCAGGAAGAATTAGATTTTTAAGTTGTAAATGTATGCCATTGCCTAGGTCATCTATTTCGTATAAATTTCCGGTTAAATTTAATCCGGTTATATCGGAAAGTACAAATGCAAAAATCCAACCGATAATAATCGCAGCAAAAAAGGAGGGAAGTGACATTCCAAGGGCCGAGAATAATAACGATGAACGATCAAAAAAACTATCTTTTTTTATTGCAGCAATTATACCAAGCAATACACCCAGTAAAGTTGCAAATATTATTGAGGTTAGAGCTAAAATGAAAGTATTCGGCAATGTTTCTGCTATAATTTCTGAAACCAATTTTTTACTTTGATATGATCGTCTTAAAAATGGTGTTTTTAAAACAATAATATTTTCCGAAGAGATATTAAAAAGTTTTTTTACTTTTTGCTTTTTTATGTCTAAATAGAAATAACTTTCAATGTTTTTTTCATTATGAAACGAAATAATTGAAAGATCATTTAAATATTTTAAGTATTGCATCCCTTTTGATTTATCTAAACCAAGTTCTTTCCTAATAGATTCAACGGTGGATATGTCTGATCGTTGGCCAAGCATCATTTTTGCAGGATCGCCGGGTAAAATATTAAATAAAAAAAAGATTACAGTTATTACACCCCAAAGTATTAATAGGGCATATGCCATGCGTTTTATAAAAAAATTAATCACAAATTTATTTTAATTAATACTTGCTAATACTTCTTCTTCTGTATCTGTATTCTCGATTTTATAATTTGTGTTTTCAAGGAATTCTGTTGTGATTTCTTTTAACGATGGTATATTATTGTGATGCCACTTACCTAATACTACACCTTTTTTTAGTAGAACTAATCCTGGATTTGATCTTACAATAGTTTTTAATGTGATTTCATCAGTTTTAAAAAACATATAAGGTGCTTGAGTGATTTTTTTAAATTGCTCAATTTCAGTTTCTAATGATGATGTTAAGCAAATAAAGTTGCCTTTTCCCGATTCAACAGCAAATTGCGCCAATTCGTTAATAGCATCGATGTTTTTTATACTTGACTTATTTAAATTATATGCTATTAAAACAAAGGTAAATTTATTATCATTCAATACTATTTCTGTAATATCATTATCATCTAAGGTAGATATTGTAAAATCATGAATTGGAGGTACATATCCTTCAGATATTAATTTGTTCTCAGTTGAAACCCATTCCCAAGTGGAATCAGGAAAGTTTTCAAGACTAAATTCTTTCTCAATTCCATCTTTTGTGTAAATAAGACTTGTCTCGTATTCTGCTCTCGGAGCATCATCGGGAATCTGCATTTTCTCTGGTATATATGTTCCAACATTATATGGTCTAAAATCAATTAAAGGAAGATTATTAAATGAATATACCAATAATAATAGACTAAAAAACAAAGGAATAGAAATTAAGACCCATTGTCTTTTAATAGTCCATAATATTTCGAATTTACCTATATTCAAAAACAGGATTACTGTAAAAATCATTAAGAAAATATTCTTAAAAAAAGTTTGCCAGTTTGTTAATATTAAAGCGTCACCAAAACATCCACAGTCTGTAACAGGGTTATATATTGCTAAAATAAATGTTAGTATAGTAAAGAAACTCATAAATAGCATTAAGGCCCACACTGTAAGTCTTTTTCGAGTGGAAAATAATAAAGAGAAACCTATAACAAATTCCAAAGAACTAAGAATGATTGCTAATGGTAAAGCTAGAAATGAAAGGTAATCCATTCCGAATGCATCAAAATAATCAACAAATTTATACATAGAACCCAATGGGTCAATAGCTTTTACAAATCCTGAAAATATAAATACAATTCCTACTAAAAATCGACTAATATTATTTAATGTTTTCATTTTTATACTAATTATAAGATGTTATTTGATTTGAGTAATTCAATGATATTCGAAAAAATATCCTTGGCTTCGTCCATTTCACCTAGTTCATTGGTGCAATCAATAATTTTAAGATGTTGATCTTTTTTAACTTCATGTAAATATACATTTCTTACTTTATCTTGAAAATCAATATCTTTTTCGTGAATATCTTCTTTACCATTTAAGTAATCTCTATCATCACCAGCTCTTTGATTTGTAAGATTTTTTCTGGTAAATTCCAACGGTACATTTAGAAAGATGTTTAATGAAGGTTTTGGGATTTTATAATAGTTATATTCTAAATCTTTAATCCAATCACTTAGTTTCTCAATTTTTTCTGGATTTTTTAATTTAGCACATTGAAAAGCAATGTTTGAATATACATATCTGTCAACTATAACCAGTTTTTCTTCCGCCAACCATTTTGTTATTTTATTCTTAGCATCGTTTCTGTCTCCAGCATAAATTAACGCAATTAAATATGGATTTACATTGTTTATATCGCCTAATTCTCCTCGTAAAAAACGAGCAACTAAATCACCAAAAATACGAGAATCAGTTCTGGGAAAATGAAGATATTCATAATTTATTTTGTTGTCTTTTAGATAGTTTCGCAACATTTTTAATTGAGTTGATTTTCCTGACCCATCTAATCCTTCAATAACAATAAATTTCATATATGTATATCAATTTTAGTACATTTGTGTTGTAATCATTAACATCTTAAAAATGCAGCCTAAAGATACATTTTTTTCAAGAAAACTGGCCATCAATTGTGGAGGAGAATTACTAGATTTAAGCTTGCCTAAAATAATGGGAATATTAAATATTACTCCTGACTCATTTTTCGATGGTGAAAGATATTCCACAAAAGAAAAAATGTTATTTCAAGTAAAAAAAATGATAAATGATGGTTGCGATATATTAGATATTGGAGCATATTCAACTCGTCCCGGTGCAAAGAGTATATCAGTAGAAGAAGAACTAAATCGTTTGTATCCGGCCTTAGAAACTATCAGAAACGAATTCCCTGATATAATTGTTTCTGTTGATACATTTAGATTGGATGTTGCGAAAAAGCTTGTAAAAGATTTTAACGTGAATATGATAAATGATATTTCAGCAGGAGAATTTGATGACAAGATGTTTGAGACAATTGCAGAATTAAATGTACCATATATCATAATGCATATGATGGGAAGTCCAGAAAATATGCAAGATAATCCTAAATATAATAATGTAGTTAAGGAAGTAATAGATTACTTTCATGTGAAAGTTGAAAAATTGAAATTATTGGGAGTTAATGATTTAATAATTGATCCGGGATTTGGGTTTGGCAAAACACTTGATCATAATTATCAATTGTTAAAATATTTGGACGATTTTAAAATTTTTGAATTGCCAGTTTTGGTTGGTTTATCCCGAAAATCAATGATCAATAATTTGTTAGAAATATCTCCTGAAGAAGCTTTAAACGGAACCAGTGTTTTGAATACATTGGCAATTATTAATGGAGCAAATATCATCCGAGTTCATGACGTTAAAGAAGCGAATGAATCAATTAAGCTATACACTAAATTTATTAATGCTAAGGTTGATAATTGGCACGATTGATATTAATTTTATTACATTTGTTAATAATGAGTACTTAATATGCCTGTCTGCAGGCAGAGTGCACTACATTTAGAAATTAGATAAATGATTACAGCTTTTATAACAATCAGATTTTTGGATATACTGGATATCCTTCTTGTTGCTTTTTTATTGTATCAAATTTACAACCTTATTCGAGGAACTACAGCCATAAATATTTTTATAGGAATTTTCACTTTATATTTATTGTGGCTTGTTGTGAAAGCTTTGAATATGAATTTGTTGAGTAGTATTTTAGGACAGGTTATTGGAGTTGGAGTAATTGCCTTAATTATTGTATTTCAACAAGAAGTAAGGAGATTTCTATTGATAATGAGTACTCGATATATAACAAATAGAAAGTTCTACTTAGAGAAATTATTCTCGTTTGGTGATAAAAAGGTAGTTGAAGTAAAAATTGATTCTTTAGTAAGTGCATGCTCAAATATGTCGGCATTTAAAACCGGTGCATTGATTGCAGTAAGCAAAAGATCTGATTTAATGAGTTTTATTCGTACTGGAGATATTATTAATGCAGATACTTCAAACAGACTTTTGGAAAGTATTTTCTTTAAGAATAGCCCTTTGCACGATGGTGCTGTAATAGTAATAAAGGATAAAATTGCAGCAGCACGTTGTGTGTTACCAGTAACAGATAGAATTGATTTACCTCCTCAATTTGGAATGCGTCATAGAGCTGCTCTTGGTATAACAGAAAAAACAGACGCCGTTGTTATTCTGGTTTCTGAAGAAACCGGTGCAATTTCTTTTGCCAAAGAGGAAAATATTGAAACGAATATTGGTCCAAATCGATTACGGCAAATTCTTGAAAAAGAGTTTTATGTAGACTAAATAAATTAATAATTGTAGGTATGAATATCAAAGAAATCCTGAATTATACCTTTATTCAAACAGATCATCTTCACTTAACAGTTTATAATCTGTTAACAGCTGCATTTATTATTATAATAACAGAAATAATTATTTGGACTATTCATCGTATTTTTAAGAAAAAGATATACCCCAAACCGAATATTGATATTAGTAAAAGCCATACGATTTATCGATTGTTGAAATATTTTCTTTGGATTGCTGCTATCCTTTTTGTTTTGCAAACAATTGGTGTCAAAGTAACATTCCTATTAGCAGGATCGGCTGCATTACTAGTTGGGTTAGGATTAGGTTTGCAGGAAATATTCAGAGATATTGTATCGGGCCTAATTTTACTTTTCGAACGAAATATGAAAATAAATGATGTGGTTGAGGTAGAAAATGAAATAGGAAAAGTAAAAGAGGTTGGTTTTCGAACAACTAAGATTGAGACTCGGGATAACATTATTCATATAATTCCTAATTCTAAATTTATTACTCAAGAAGTTATTAACTGGAGTCACATTGAAAAACTAACTCGTTTTTCGGTAGATATTGGAGTAGCGTATGGTTCAAATGTGAGATTAGTTGAAAAAGTACTACAGGACTGTGCAATTAATCATAAAAAAGTAGCAAAAAAACCCGAACCTTTTGTTCGTTTTAATGATTTTGGTGAATCAGCATTAGCATTTCAGATTTTCTTTTGGACAGATGAATCGTTTTATGTAGAAAATATAAAAAGTGATTTAAGGTTTGAAATTGATAAGAAATTCAAGGAAAATAATATTAAAATTCCATTTCCTCAAAGGGATGTACACATTATAACCGATAAGGAGAGCTAGATTACTTCCTTTACTTGTTTGTTTTTCTTTTTAAGCTTTGGCAGATTGGCTTTTTTCTCTTCTTTGCGAACCAACCTTTCAATATTTTTTTGATGAGTGAATAACATCAACACAGCCATAATTAAAGAAAATATAACTAATGTAGGTGTAGTTTCCTTGAAAATTACAATGATTAATACCGGAAATGAAAATCCGGAAATCATTGAACTTAAAGAAACATATCTTGTGAGAATTAATGTTATAAAGAAAACTCCAGCCATTATTAACGAAGGGTAGAAACTAATTGCACATATTACACCAAATAAAGTAGCAACACCTTTTCCTCCTTTAAATCCAACATAAACAGGAAAAATATGACCTAACATAGCCGCAATTCCTAATAGCAATTGAATATTAATAAAATCACCACTGTGTGGAATGTAATATTTTGTAAAATAAATAAGGTTTACTGCTAAGAATCCTTTTAATATATCAACTACAAAAACAACCATTCCTGCTTTTATACCTAAAACCCTAAAAGTATTTGTTGCACCTGCATTTCCGCTTCCATATTCTCTTATATCAATATTGAAAAAAGCTCGGCTAATCCAAACAGATGTTGGAATTGATCCTATCAGGTAAGCAACAATTGTAATAATAATGTTTACTACAACATGCATATATCTAAATTTTTAAAGACACGCTAAATAACAAATTATTTATTAAGCATCAAAGTTTATGAACGTGTGTCAATTTTGAATAAAATTAAAAACCTTCTTTAGTTTTTAAAATAAAGAAGGTTAGAGTTTATTATTTTTATATAAAAAAATCCGTATTTATAATTATTTTAAATAATTTGATTATTTTCCTGGGCACTGATTTCTTACATTTTCATCAATGTTTTTTTCTCCATAAGCTTTATCAAAGGCATCACTGAATTTATTAGCTAATCTAGTTGCAGATAAATCAAAATCTTCTTTTTCAATCCACATATTTACTGGATTTAATATTTTATTTGGAATTCCAGGACATGTTTTCGGTATGTTTAAATGAAACAAGTCATCGTAAATATATTCAACATTTTCCAGTTCGCCGCTTAAAGCTGCATTTACCATTGCTCTTGTAAGTTTAAGATCGATTCTTTTACCAACTCCATAAATACCACCAAACCAACCAGTATTTACAAGATAAACTTTTGTATCGAATTGCTTCATTTTTTCACCTAACATTGATGAATAAAATTCTGGATTTAAAGGCATGAATGGTTGTCCGAAAAAACGAGAGAAGGTAGCTTGAGGTTCAGTAATACCTGTTTCTGTTCCCGCAAGTTTACTTGTGTAACCCATTAAAAACCAAAGTTTGGCTTGATCAGGATTCAATTTTGAAATTGGGGGTAATACGCCAGAAGCATCAGCTGTTAAAAACAATATTGTAGATGGATGACCAGAGATAGAAGATTCTTTAATATTTTTAAGAAATTTTAAAGGGTATGAAGCCCTCGAGTTTTCTGTAATTCTATTGTCACTGAAATCAAATTCACCGTTTGGATAAACCATTGCATTTTCAATAATAGCTCCATGATTTAACGGATCATCTTTATGCAGAATGGCATCATAAATTTCAGGTTCTTTATCTGGGTTTATATCAATCATTTTAGCATAACATCCGTTTTCAAAGTTAGCTATACCATCCGCGCTCCAACCGTGTTCGTCATCACCTATCAGCAACCTGTCGGGAGCAGCAGAGAGCGTCGTTTTTCCCGTTCCGGATAAACCAAGTAATAAAGCAGAATTTCCGTCCTTATCTTCATTTGCTGAACAATGTAAAGGTAATACTCCTCCAAACGGAAGATAATAATTCATCACAGTAAACATCAGTTTTTTAACACTTCCCAAATAAGCGGAACCAACTATAACACCCAACCTTCGATCTAAATCCATTATTACGGCAATATCGGAAGTATCTCCGTTTGGTAATATTCTTAATAAGCTTTTGTATTTTATGCTGTTAAGTTTATCAAAAGGAACTGTTAGTAATTGAAACCCACGTTCTACAAATACACTTTTTTTAATATCGTTAGGAACAGGCCTAAACATATTATCAGTAAATAATGCTGTTAATGCTTGACTAGTTATGGTCCTTACTGGTAATGCGTATTTCGAATCAGCACCAATTACTCTATCTGTAATATATATATTATCTTTTTTAACCAGAAGATCTAAGGCATCTGAAAATATCATATTAAAAATATCTTCTTTAATAGGTATATTATTAGGAGATGTCCAATCTATATTTTTTTCACTTGAAGCTCTTTTAACAATATATGTGTCTTTTGGTCTACGACCTGTTGATTCGGGTTCTGCCCATGTTGCTAATGCTCCTTGTTTCGAAGGCATTGCTTCTTTATTGTCTAAAACATGCTTTATTAATTTTTTTCTTTCAAGATTAACAAGCACATTATTGTGTCCTTCGATAATGTCAATGATTGATTTGTTAAAGGAAGATTCAAGATTCTTGTCCATAATTCAGTAAAATATCTACATTTAAAGTAAACCCCAAATTTATAAAAAATATTCACAATTAAAGTATACCTTTTGTCTTATAATTGCCTTAAATACATAAAAAAAGCCATCATTATTGATGGCTTTTTTTATAAAATAATTATTTTATCTTAAAGCAGCTTGTGCTGCAGCTAATCTGGCAATTGGTACTCTAAATGGAGAACAAGATACATAATCCATTCCGGTTCTGTGACAAAATTCAACTGAAGTTGGTTCACCACCGTGTTCACCACAAATTCCTACTTTTAATTCTGGTTTTACTGATCTGCCTTTTTGAGTTGCCATTTCAACTAATTGACCAACACCTGTTTGATCTAATTGTTGGAATGGATCATTCTTTAAGATACCTTTATTAATATATATTGGTAAGAACTTACCAGCATCATCACGTGAGTATCCGAAAGTCATCTGAGTTAGGTCGTTAGTTCCGAATGAAAAGAATTCTGCATGTTTAGCAATTTCGTTTGCAGTAAGTGCAGCACGTGGAATTTCAATCATAGTGCCAACCATAAAATCAACCTTAACGCCTTTTTCTTCTTGAACTTCAGCAGCTACACGACGAATAATTTCTTCCTGCATTAGATATTCTTCAACAGTTCCAATAAGAGGAACCATAATTTCTGGCTTTGGATTAAGACCTTTAGCTTTTAAATCACAAGTAGCTTCTATAATAGCACGTGCTTGCATTTCTGTAATCTCAGGATAAGTATTTCCTAAACGACAACCACGATGACCAAGCATTGGGTTAAATTCGTGAAGCGAATCAACCTTAGCTTTAACCACCTCAATGGAAATGCCTAATTTTGCAGCCATTTCAGCTTGAGATGTTGTATCGTTTGGAGTAAACTCGTGTAATGGCGGATCCAGTAATCGAATAGTAACACCAAATCCGTCCATAGCTTCTAAAATTCCTGTGAAATCTTCTCGTTGAATAGGTAATAATTTAGCAAGTGCATTCTTGCGACCTTCAAGATTTTCGGCAAGAATCATTTCACGGATAGCCCAAATACGTTCACCTTCGAAGAACATGTGTTCTGTACGACATAGACCAATTCCTTTAGCACCAAATTCACGCGCGGTTTTCGCGTCTGAGGGAGAATCAGCATTTGTTCTTACATACATCTTGGTATTTTTCTCAGCAAGATCCATCATTTTACCAAAATCGCCATCTAACGTTGGAGTGATCGTAGCAACCTTACCTTCATAAACAACACCTGTAGAACCATCAAGAGAGATATAATCACCTTTTTTAAAAGCTATTCCATTAATTGTTAAAGATGTGTTTGAAACAGTAATTCCAGCGGCAGAAGAGATACAACATTTACCCATTCCGCGAGCAACAACCGCTGCGTGAGAAGTCATACCTCCCCGCTCAGTAAGAATACCTGCAGCAGCATACATTCCTTTTAAATCTTCAGGAGAAGTCTCGCGACGTACAAGAATTACTTTTTCACCTTTTTCAGCTTCAATTTCAGCGTCATCAGCAGAGAAAACAATTATACCTGTTGCAGCTCCTGGAGAAGCAGGAAGACCTTTAGAAAGTACTTTTGCATTTGCTATAGCTGAAGCTTCAAATACAGGATGAAGAAGTTCGTCTAATTTGTTTGGCTCTTGACGCAAAATAGCAGTTTTTTCGTCGATCAAACCTTGTTTTAACATGTCTACTGCCATTTTAACCATTGCTGCACCAGTTCGTTTACCATTACGAGTTTGTAACATCCAAAGTTTACCATCTTGAATAGTAAACTCCATATCTTGCATATCACTATAATGATCTTCTAGTTTCTGTTGAACATTATTAAGTTCATTATAAATTGTAGGCATTGATTCTTCTAATGAAGCGAAATCTTTCACACGAACTTCTTCTGAAGTACCATTTCTTTCAGCCCAACGTAGAGAACCAATTTTAGTTATTTCTAAAGGAGTACGAACACCAGAAACAACATCTTCACCTTGAGCATTGATTAAGTACTCTCCGTTAAATTGATCTTCGCCAGTAGCAGCATCACGAGAGAAAGCAACTCCTGTTCCAGAATTATCCCCCATATTACCATATACCATAGCTTGTACGTTTACAGCGGTTCCCCACTCATCTGGAATTTGCTCCATACGACGGTAAAGGATTGCTCTTTCAGTATTCCAGGAATCGAATACGGCACAAACAGAACCCCATAATTGATCCCATGGATTTGTTGGGAAATCTTCACCGGCTTTGGCTTTAACAACAGCTTTAAAGTCTTCTACTACAGCTTTTAAATCTTCTACTGTCATTTCAGTATCAGTGGAGTAATTATTATCTTTTTTTACTTTATCAAGAACTTGTTCGAAAGGACAGTGTTCACCATTTTCAGCTTCAACACCCATAACAACGTCGCCATACATTTGAATGAAACGACGATATGAATCGTAAGCAAATTTTTCGTTTCCAGATTTCTCAGCAATAACTTTTACGGTTTCATCATTCATACCTAAGTTAAGAACAGTATTCATCATACCTGGCATAGAAGCTCGAGCACCAGAACGTACAGATACTAAAAGAGGGAATTCTTCGCCCTTTGCGCCAAATTTAGCATTCATTGTTTTTTCTGTGGTAGCAATACCTACTTCTACCTCAGCTTTCATTAATTCAACAACAGCATCTTTTCCTTTTTGATTATATTCTGTACATACTTCAGTAGTAATTGTAAATCCTGCTGGAACAGGCACTCCAATAAGGTTCATCTCAGCAAGATTAGCTCCTTTTCCTCCTAAAAGGTTTTTCATTGAAGCGTTTCCTTCTGCTTTTTTATCTCCAAAAGTATAAACTCTTTTTAAGTTCGACATTTTCTATATGTTTAAGATTTATAAATAATTGACTATGATTGCTTTAACAAAAATGTTAGATGAATACAAAGATATTTAAAAAATTACAAATTCTGAACCTGTTATCAATTATTTTAATAATTATGTTTTGTAATTTATAAATCTAAAAATTGGATAATTAAATTGTCATATTATATTAACCTTTTTGGAAGCATAAAGGAAGAAAAATAGTTCAAGAGCGAATGTTCAACGTTAAGTGTTGCCTCTATTGTTAAAATTATTTTATTTGAGCAAATAATTATTCATTTTTAATTACTAATTGTTAATTGAATTTATGATCTGGGATGGAATTGAATTATTGCATCACGTAAATATTCACGATCGAGGTGTGTGTAAATTTCTGTAGTTATTATTGATTCATGACCAAGCATTTCTTGAACTGCACGTAAATCTGCACCTCCATCAATTAAATGTGAAGCAAAAGAATGCCGAAAGGTATGAGGACTTATGTTTTTATGAATTTCTGCCTGCACGGCAAGGTTTTTAACAATTGTAAAAATCATTACCCGCGATAATTGTTTGCCTCTGCGATTTAAGAAAACAATATTTTGACTTTCCTTATCAATATTCGGCAATAAATTTCTATCCTCAAAATAGTACCGGATTTCTTTCATTGCTTTTTGACTTATTGGTACAAGACGTTCCTTATCTCCTTTACCTACAACGCGAATAAAGCCATCGTTAAAGTAAATATTTGAGATTTTAAGATTTATTAATTCAGAAACTCGAAGACCACAACTGTAAAGTGTTTCAATAATTGCTTTGTTTCGTTGTCCTTCGGCTTGACTTAAATCTATTGCTGCTATAATCATATCAACCTCTGCAATAGAAAGAAATTCTGGAAGCTTACGTCCAATACGTGGCGATTCCAATAAACTACTGGGATTAGTTTCTATTTTATCCTCAAGAATTAGAAATTTAAAGAAAGCCTTTAATCCTGATATTATTCTTGCTTGTGATCTTGCATTTAAACCAAACTCGTTTATCCACTCAATAAAATCTTTTAAATTTTCAAATTTAATATTGATGGGGGAAATTTGAATATCTTTTATTTCAAGAAAAGTAACTAGTTTACGAATATCGGTTTCGTATGCTGTTATGGAATTGTTTGATAAAGACTTTTCGAGCTTTAAAAAATTTCTAAATTGAATTATGCTATCTTCCCAGTCCATTAAGTTTATGTTAATTAGAGATTCTTAGAAAACACCAAATTACTCACGATCATTTTTATTTTTAATGAAGTTCGTGAGCTTCGCAAAGTTCTGCGTTACTCTCAACTTAAAAACAACCGTTTACAAAAGTAAACTCCTTGATTTTCAAGACTTCGAAAGTCTTGTCTTTGACGCTTTCTAAAAACCTCTTTTAAAATAGTAGTTTTATTTAAAGCCAAATTATTGAGCTGTCATCTTTCAAAGTTAATGTTTATGCTTAAATTTGTGTTAGATTTAAATGAGAAAATATGAAAATTCAAATTATTAATGGACCTAACCTAAATTTATTAGGGACACGAGAAAAAGATATATATGGTGATATCAATTTCGAAAAATACTTAGATTCACTATATGAGGAATTTGATGATATTGAGATAAATTATTATCAGTCGAATGTTGAAGGTGAGATCATAAATAAATTGCATGAAGTAGGATTAAATTATGATGGTATAGTACTAAATGCTGGTGGTTATACACATACTTCTGTTGCTATTAGAGATGCAATAAAAGCTATAAATTCACTTGTGGTTGAAGTACATATTTCTAATGTTTTTGCAAGAGAAGAGTTTCGTCATACATCATTAATCGCACCTAATTGTATTGGAAGTATTTCTGGTTTTGGTTTAGATAGTTACAGACTTGCAATTGAAGGATTGAAAAAATTGAAAATGTAGTCAGAATTCAGAGAAAAAGTTAAGTTGAAAGGATAAAACGGATGCAAGAGACAAGTTAAAGGTTGTAGATAATTAATGGAACTTCGAACTATGTACTTGAAACTATGAACTAATTATATTATGATTAAGAAAACAAAAATTGTAGCAACTATATCAGATAAGACTTGTACACCTGAATTTATTGAATCATTGTATAATGAAGGGATGGATGTTGTTCGTATGAATACTGCACATCAAAATCGGGAAGGTGCTCTAAAAGTCATACAAGATGTGAGGAAAGTATCAGGAAAAATAGCTCTTTTAATAGATACAAAAGGACCTGAGGTTAGAACTGTTAAGACAGATAATATTGTTGAATTAAAAAAAGGACAACAAATTTTTATTAAAGGTGATCCACTAAAAGAATCAAATAATGAGTGCATTTACGTATCTTATAAAGACTTTGTAAAAGAATTGCCGGATAAGACATATATTCTAATAGACGATGGCTATATAGAACTAAAAGTTATAAAGAAACAGGATGATTCCCTGTTATGCGAAGCATCAAACGATGGCATAATTAAAGGTAGGAAAGGTGTTAACGTTCCTAATGTTTCTTTTAATTTACCTTCGGTTAGCGAACGTGATAAAGAATTTATTAAGTTAGCCATAGAACAGGACCTGGATTTTATTGCTCACTCTTTTGTGCGAAGTAAGGAAGATGTTTTAGAAATTCAAAAATTATTGGATCTTAATAAAAGTAAAATAAAGATCATTGCAAAAATTGAAAATCAGCTGGGAGTTGATAATATTGATGAAATTCTGGATTACGCATATGGGATTATGGTTGCACGGGGTGATTTAGCTGTTGAAATTCCATACGAGAAAATTCCGGGATTACAACGATTCCTAATAGGAAAAGCTATAGAAAAAAGAAAACCTGTAATTATCGCAACCCAAATGTTGCATTCAATGATTGATAACCCAAGACCAACACGTGCTGA
>JAQIBH010000139.1 GCA_027859205.1 Bacteroidales bacterium
CATGTACTTATTAAAGCTAAGACTCCATCTAAGCCAATTAAAAATTATACAAAAACTGAAGTTGCTGTCTTTGTTTTTCTTAGCGAAGATAAGATAACTTCTGAGGAAAAACTTCGTGAAGACTTTTTATTTAAAGGATGGGCTCAAATTAAATAATTAAAAATCATTATTTGTTAGAAGTGTTTATTCAAAAGCTGTTTACAATAATTTTAATGTAAACAGCTTTTTATTAATTTATTATTTAAATAGTATTCTAAGTAAAATGAGATAAGATCTTTCTTGTTTAAAAAGAGCTATGTTATCTGACAAATGACATGTATTAAAGAGAAGATAACTTCTAATTATCTTTTATTAAAAAATATTTGATATTATTAAGTTATTAGACTAATTTTAAATTTATGGTTTATAACATATTTATTAATTTAATGTTTATTAAAATTTATAGAAATGAAAAAATATGTACTTATAGTTTTTATATTGTTAATAAGTGTATTAACATGGGCCCAGGTTCCCGAAATTTTTAACTATCAAGCTGTAGTTAGGAATGATGCAGGGGAATTATTAAAAGATCAGAACCTTAGTTTTAGAATTTCTATTATTTCAGGTATTGCATCTAATCCCGCTGTATTTCAAGAAATACACGAAACACACTCAAATGATTTTGGAATTTGTAATCTTGAAATTGGAAATGGCACGAGTCAAACTACAAATTTCAATGTAATCGATTGGAGTATAGATAATTATTTTTTGAAAATTGAAATAGATGAAAACGCAGGAATCGATTATACCGATATGGGTACAGTTCAACTTTTATCTGTTCCCTATTCTTTACACGCCAACACAGCAAGTCAGGCTAAATTTATCGATAATGATATTATGTATTTTACAGATACAGACACACTTTTTGCGGTAAAAGATAGAGATGGAAATATAGTATTTGCAGTTTTTCCCGATGGAGCAGAAATCTATGTTAATGAAACAGCTAAGGGTAAAGTTGGAGGTTTTGCTGTAAGTGGAAGAACCTCTACGAAAGACACAGAAGACAAATATCTTGTTGTAACTGCCGATAGCACTAGAATTTATATAAATCAATCAGAAACCAAAGGTAAAGTTGGTGGATTTGCTATAAGTGGGAGAACCTCAACTAAAGCAGATCCTATAGATTATTTTAATGTTTCAGAAGCAAGCTCAACTGGACTTGATACAATTAATCCAAGTGAACCAAGAATGCTTTGGTATCCTAAAAATGAAGCGTTTTTAGTTGGAAGAGTATTGATTGAAAGTCCCGATAGTGTTGGTTTAAATTCCATATCAACCGGTTATGAGTCAAAAGCAATTGGGGGCTATTCACAAGCCTTCGGTTACCAATCTATTGCTCGTAAAGATTTTTCTACTGCTATAGGTAAAAATGCCATTGCTAATGGTCTTAATTCTTTTGCTTTTGGAAATGGTGCTGAAGCAATTTCAGATGATGCATTTGCGATTGGCTCTGGAGCTCTGGCTATTGGGGAGAATAGTTTTGCTCTTGGTTCTGCAGGTGTTGATACATTAGGGAATTTAACAGATAGACCTATTGCATTAGGAGACTTTTCTTTTGCAATGGGATTGGGTACAAGATCTTCAGGCCTTGCATCAACTAGCTTAGGAGCAAATAGCATAGCAAGTGGAAATTTTTCTACATCATTAGGTTTATCTTCAGAAGCATCAGGAGAAAAATCATTTGCATTTGGTTCATTTTCTGTAGCATCAGGAGAGAAGTCTATAGCATTAGGTTCATTTTCAAAAGCACAAGCTTTTGGGTCTACCGCTTTGGGATATTATGCTCTCGCTTCAGGAAGCTATTCTGTATCATTAGGTTATAAAAATCCCGCAATCGGCGGTTTTTCTTTTGCAGCTGGTTTAATGTCATCAGCTAGCGGGTATGCTTCGATTGCAATGGGAAATCAAAGTTCTGCCTTAAGTAGCAAGTCTATTGCAATTGGTGAACTTTGTATATCAGATGGATATGCAAGTATTGCTATGGGGAAAGATTCTGAAGCATTAAATGCCTATGCTGTCGCAATAGGTCTTTATAATACAGCTTCGGGAGAAGGTTCATATCTTTTTGGAAAGTATTCTGATGATGGTGGTTTAGATGGTTCTTATATTTTTAATACATCCCTTACAAAGAATAGTATAACGCCTTCTAAAGCGTATCAAATGAATTTTAAAGCAGATAATGGTTTTAGATTCATGGCAAATTCAATTGCTGTAGAGGCAAGTGTAATGGTTATTGAAAATGGAGGAAATGTTGGTATTGGTACATTTACACCTAATGCAAAATTGCATGTTGTTGGAGATGCAAGAGTTACAGGAGATATCTATTACGGAGCTATAGGTACTGATGTTTATGAAAAACCAGATTTTGTTTTCCATGATAATTATGAGTCAAATTTAGATATTGAAGAAATAGAGTTATTTATTAATAAGAATAAACATTTACCTTGGCTTACTTCTGCAAAAGACGAAAAAAAGGGTGTTAATTTAACACGTATGCAATTTGAAACACTAGAAGCTGTTGAAAATATGCAGCTGCAGTTAATTGATTTAAACAAGGAAAATCAACAACTTAAAGAAAAGATAGAAAATCTAGAAGAGTTAGTTAATCAGCTTATTATAAAATAGCTTATTATTAATTTATAATTAAAAATGGAAACTGAATGCTTTTTATTTAGTATTTTGTTGTATTGTTTTTTATATTTATAAAGGTTTTCAAATTGAATAAAAGTATTAAAAATGAGAAAAGTATTAATTCTTTTTTTAGTTTGTTTAAATATTTCGTTATCCGCACAAATAAATAAAAACGGAATTCCACTTATAAAAAATTATTCACCTAATGATTATAGTGCTCATGAACAAAATTGGGCTATTTGTGAAGATAAAAGGGGAGTAATGTATTTTGGGAATGGTGATCAAGGTATTTTGGAATTTGATGGTAAAAAGTGGACTTTAATTGAAACAAAGAATAATTCTTTTATCAGAACTTTGGGAGTAGATTCATCAGGAAAAATTTATGTTGGATGTGTTGATGATTTTGGTTATTTATCTCCTAATAAAAAAGGAAAACTTATATACCATTCACTTGCTCCTGAAAAAGCACAAAAATTTCAAAATGTATGGAGGATTTATAGTAAAAATGATGAAGTGTATTTCTGTACAAATCAAACTGTTTATAAATATCGAAATAAGATTCTGGAGCAAACGTTTAAAGATACTTTAGGAGGATTTATAAGTTATTATGTTCACGACAAAATATATTGGGGGAATTATTATAAAGGTTTAGGAGTTGTTGAGGATAGCACAGTTATAGAAATTCCTGGAGGTGACTTTTATAAAGAAAAAAGTATTTTTGGGATATTAGCTTATAGCTCTAATGAATTATTTATATGTACATATGACGAAGATAATTACACTTATATTTATAATACAGAAACGGGTATTTCAAAAAACATTAGTACTATTAATGATGATTTTAAATACTTATCTAATTTATTAGATCAAACTCAATTATATCAAACCAGTGAATTAAGCAATGGTAATCTTGTTTTATCAACACTTTCATCCGGATGTATAATAATAAATAAAGAGGGGGAAATTCTTTATCATTTATCAAAAGAGAATGGACTTCAAGATTTTACGGTAATTACTTCGTATCAGAGTAGCAATGGCGTTCTATGGTTAGGGTTAAACAACGGAATTTCATATGTAGAAGTAAATTCTCCTTTTTCGAAATTTGATGCTAAACAATATGGGCTTGAAGGAATTATTAATGATGTTCGGAGATATGGAAATGAATTATATATTGCTACAAACCTTGGTTTGTATCTCCTAGAATATGATTCAGATAAAAAACCTCAATTTACTGAAGTGCCTACTGATTATGGTATTTGGAAATTGGGGAATTTTATAACACCAAAAGGTAAAGATAAGCATATTGTTGCTTCAAATTATACAGTATTTGAGCTGAAAAATAAATTGGATTTAGTAAAATTGTCTGATAAAAGCTATGATACCCGAGTCGTTTTTCAATCAAATATTCATGCTGAAAAATTGTATGCTGGGCATTTAAGCGGCTTATTGTTATTTGAATTTGAAAATGGAAAATTAATCGAAAAAAGAGAAGTTAAAAAAGAAGAAATAAATAGTACAATTGAATCCATAGCTGAGGATGAACAAGGTAATTTGTGGCTGGGTACAGCATTAGATGGAGTTCTAAAATTAAATCAAGATCAAACAGTAGTACATTACGGACTAGATGAAGGATTGCCAGATATGAGTGATGTTAAAGTCTTTTTTATAAATAATCAACTTGTTTGTGGAACACAAAAAGGATTGTATAGTTTCAATTCAGAGACAGAGAAATTTGAAAAATATAAAGGTTTTGGTGAGAAATATTTTAATAATTCTGATAAAATAAATGGTGTTTATATTAAAAATGAGCATGAATATTGGATTACACTTGTGGATGCTAAAACAGGTAATGATTATATTGAAAGAATAAATATAAGTGAAGATAGAATCATAACTATTGATGATGTTCCTCTTAAAAGATTAGTAAAAAATTCATTTCAGGATATTGAATTTGATGGTGAAAATGGAACGTGGATAGCTACTTCGGATGCAATCTATAATTATAATGATAATTCACAAGAATCTTTTTCAGAAGTTTATAGTAGTATAATTCGTAAAACAGAAATGGGAATTGATTCCATAGTTTTTTGGGGAACTTATTTTAAAGATTCAGTAGACTATATTGTTGATTTGCATCAAATTGATGAACTAATAAAAACGGTTAGTTATAAAAATAACTCATTTAATTTTTACTATTCTACTCCTTATATACCAACCGACGAAATTAAATATAGTTATATGCTTGAAGGCTTTGATGACAAATGGTCGGCGTGGGACGAGAAAACAGAGAACAAGTATACGAACCTGGACGAAGGTCATTATAAATTTCGAGTAAAAGCTATAAATATTTATGACATAGAAAGTGAAATAGCCTCATACGAATTTATTATAAAACCTCCATGGTATAAAACAATATTGGCATATTTTGTTTATTTTATATTAGCAATTTTAGTAGTAATAGCAATTGTCAAAATATATACACGTAGATTAGAGCAAGAGAAAATACGATTAGAGCAAATTGTTAAAGAACGTACTGAAGAAGTTGTTAAGCAAAAAGATGAAATTGCTGATAAGAACAGAAGTATCACGGATAGTATAGCATATGCTTGTCGTATTCAAACAGCAATTTTACCTTCAAAAGAATTTGCTGAAGAAATTCTTCCTGAACATTTTATACTATTCCGACCACGTGATATTGTGAGTGGAGATTTTTACTGGATGACTAAAAAAGGTAATAATATTGTTATTATTGCCGCAGATTGTACAGGACATGGAGTTCCGGGAGCTTTTATGAGTATGTTGGGTGTCTCATTTTTAAATGAAATTGTAAATAGACACGAAGTTAACTTAGCCAGTGATATTTTAAATAGTCTTAGAAAAGATATTAAGAAAACCTTAGGTCAGGAAGGAAAAGAAGGAGAAGCAAAAGACGGAATGGACATAGCACTTTGTATAATCGATCTGGAGAAAATGAAAATGCAATACGCAGGAGCCTATAATCCATTATATTTATTCCGTAACAATGAATTAATAGAAGTAAAAGCTGATAGGATGCCAATCGGAATATATGTTAAAGAAAAAGAATCTTTTACAAATAATGTGATAGATCTTCATAAGGGAGATGTATTCTATATATCTTCTGATGGTTATCAAGATCAATTTGGAGGAGAAGATGGCCAGAAGTTTAAAACTAAAAACTATAAACAATTTCTACTTGAGATTCATCAAAAACCGATGGCTGAACAACGCGAAATACTTGATAAAAGAATTGATGAATGGCGTGGAGACTGGGAACAAATCGACGATATTATTATTGTTGGAATAAGAGTTTAGATTAAGATTTTTAATATTTATGAGCCAGGTTTTTTCACCTGGCTTTTTTATTTTTTAAGTTTAGGCTTTTTGTATTTAGTAACTTCTGATTCTAAAAGCAATATTTTGTGCTGCAAGTAAAACAAATATTGAGATATAATCATTGAAATAAAAGATATAAATAAAATGATTATTAT
>JAQIBH010000184.1 GCA_027859205.1 Bacteroidales bacterium
GGGCACTTGCCAACTAATCCTTTTTGCGATTTTAAAGGACGTTGATAAAAAATAGCCTTTTTTAATGCTTTAATTAAATCATTTGGTAGTTGTTGTACTTCACAAATTTTATCAAACTCTTGCAAATAATGCTCCTCGCGGTGGGTATACTGATTTCGTATTTTCTCACCATTTAAATATTTATTGTAAAAATATTGTCCCAGAGTTTTATCCCCTTTAGCTTCTGTAATTTCAGCAATTGCTTTTTTAACAGCTCCATCGCTCTCTTTTGTGCCTTCGAGCCTATTACTTAAAAACCCCCTGCGTTGGGCAATATGATAAAATGCTCTACCAATATTGTATCTGTTGGTTTGGTTTGCTAAATCAAGCTCTTCGTTAACTGCTAAGGCTCTAAAATAGTATGGATTCTTATTTTTATTGTCATCGGTAAGCCACCAATTCCTAAATTCTTCATTTTCCGGATATACTTTCTTGTAGCGCCAGTTAGCTAATTCTCCGTCAGTAAGATTGGGACAAAAATCGAATTGCGAAAGTACTTTTAAAGTATTTATTTTGCGAAGCTTGCGTCTGAATTTTATTCGTCGGGCACTTCTGTACTCTGTTCGTTCGGCTGCTTTTGAACCTTCAATACCTTTTTCAATTTTAACCCCCTCCTGAAAAATATGCACCCCTTTTTCTAAAAGTTTAAACGTTTTATTATTTTCAGTATCCACAACAGCCCAACCAATGCTGTTAGTTCCAAGATCAAGTCCTAATATCTTTGTCATATTTGTTTAATTTTTAAAAGCTAAAACGAAACGTTAAATTACCAAATAATTATGGATTATTTGTTATTTGTTTAATAAATAGTACATTTGAGTATTATATCTTATCACAATAAGGCTATATGCCGAAGGATATTAAATCCTATACTCCCGCTTCGGTGGGAGTTCTTTTTAACAACAAGATGTTAATAACTACTTTAAATTCTCTTTAGTAATCTTTTGATATTTTAAATCTATCACATACATTTGCATCTAGTTTATGGTTCTTAGTACAATTTGCTAAGAGGGAATCGGGTGAAAATCCTGAACAGTTACCGCTGCTGTAAGCTCCATACCAAACTTTTTGTCCTTGAATAGCCACTGTGTTATAAACGGGAAGGCCGGCAAAAAGGGAGTAAGTCAGAAGACCTGCCATTAACCCTTTGCATTTGTAGCTTTCGGATAAAAAGCAAGGTGTATTAATACCACACCGATTTATTTTCCTTTGCATCCTGTTAGTTATGAATGATTAAATCAATTGAAGATTTAATTCATTTATACTAATGAAAAATTTAAAAAACATAGCATTAATAATACTCTTGTCAGGCAATTGTGCTTTTGCATATAATTTACCTGATGATGAGCCTGTAGATACAATTAATTTAGAAGAAGTTGAAATTACTGCTAACCGATTAGTTAATTTTACAATTGGAGCAAAAGTTCAAAATATAAATTCTGCTGATATAACTCCTTATAATACGTCGAGCCTGTCAGAATTATTATCAGAGATTTCATCAATATCAATAAAATCGTATGGTGCGACAGGTTTAAGTAGTGTTTCGTTACGTGGAATGAGCTCCAAACATACGGCTGTTTTATGGAATGGATTTAATCTTCAAAGCTCAATGAACGGAGGTACTGATATGAATACTTTTCCTTCCTTTTTAATTGATCAAATTAATATACAACACGGAGGCTCTGGTGCATTATATGGTAGTGGGGCTGTTGGTGGCGTTATACACTTAAACAATTTTCTTAATTTAGATAATAAATTTGAAATTGCTTATAATCAAGATTTTGGCAGTTTTAATAATTTTTTTGAAGGACTAAAGATCAATTATAGTAATGAGAAATTTGCATCATCTACACGTATTTATCACGATTATGGCAAAAATGACTTTGAATTTATAAATACTCAAGAATTTGGTTCTCCAACAGTAAAACAGGAAAACTCCGAAACAAAAAAATACGGGATACTACAATCCAATAAAATTAAGATAAATAGTAGTCAGAGTATTACCACAAATATATGGGCTCAAGATTATTATAGAGAAATACCAGCAATAATAACAAATAGTTCGAGTGCTGCTAACGAAGACTGGGAGCTTGTACGCTTATTTGCAGCATGGAGTAAAAACGGAACCACAACATCATGGTATGCAAGAATTTATTACAATTATGAGTCATTTATCTATTCTGATTCGTTAATTAACTTAATTTCAAAACTTAATAATGAATCGTTGATTGGGGAAATTGAAAATAAAATATCCTTAAATAACAATCTTCTTTTAAACATTGGAATAAACAATACATACGACAAAGCAAACACAAACAATTACAGTACTGCGAAATACAGAAACAGAACATCACTTTACACATCAATTAAATATTTTAATGATCGAAATACTTTTGCTAGTGTATTGAGTTTTAGAGAAGAAATTCTGGATGATGAATTTACTCCTTTTACCTTTTCATTAAGTTCTCGTTATGTAATTAATAAATATCTAAATCTAAACTCCAATCTTTCTAAAAATTATAATATACCATCACTAAATGATTTATACTGGGTGCCTGGAGGAGATCCAGATTTAAAAGTTGAGACCGGATGGAGTGAAGATTTAGGCATGAATTTAAATCTATCTTCAACAAAATATCATTTTAATTTCGAGGTTTCTGCATTTAATATTAATTTAAATAATCATGTTATTTGGATTCCAACAACCAGTATTAACTGGTCTGCTTCAAATGTCGAAAAGCTTTGGTCAAGAGGACTTGAGGCAAGTTTAAATTTCACCTATAATTTATCTGATTTAAAAATATCAACTAATTTTTTGTATGCCTATACTAAATCTACTTATGAAGAATCAGAAAATACTGAAGAAAGTAGTGTTGGAAAACAATTAATGTATATCCCCGAACATAAAGGGAATGCTGGCTTAAAAGTTACCTACAAGAAATATAATATTAGATACATTCACAATTATGTAGGAAAAAGATACATAACCAAAGATAATTCGGGTTCAGTTGCTCCCTATCATGTTGCTAATATAAGTGTAGGTAGAACTTTAAACTTAAAATCATCAAAAATAAATATCAATTTTAAAATCAATAATATTTGGAATACTACATATGAAGTAATGGCATTTCGCGCGATGCCTTTAAGACATTATTCAATAAGCTTATCGTATAATTTTAACAAACAATTAAATTAATTAAATTACTAAAAATGAAAAAAATCAATTTAAAACAATGGTTAATATTATTATTATCATTTACAGTTATTTTTAGCTCTTGTGAAGATGATATTGAAAATAATATTTCAAAAATTTTCTCGGATGGTATATTTATTACAAATGAGGGAACATTTAATACAGGGAATGGCTCAGTTAGCTTTTATTCATATTCTGCAGACTCGGTAAGTAATGAAATTTTTAAAGCTATAAACAATAGAGTTTTAGGTGATGTTGTACAATCTTTAACAGTAAATAACAATAAAGCATATATTGTCGTGAACGGATCAAATAAAATTGAAGTAGCTCAAGCTGATGATTTAATTGAATTCGGCGTAATTGAAAATGTTACATCACCACGTTATTTTATTGGGGTTGATAACAATAAAGGGTACGTTACACAATGGGGTGAAGATGGAGTTGTAAAAGTGATTGATCTTAATACATTATCTGTAGCAAAAACTATTACTGTTGGAGCTGGACCTGAACATTTAATTTATCACAATGAACTTGTTTATGTTGCAAATAGTGGTGGCGGTGCATACGATAATACAATTAGTATAATTGATCCTTCAACAGACGAAGTAGTAAAAACAATAACTTTAGATGGTGATAGTCCTAGAGATTTTGCCGTAGATGCAAATGGTGATCTATGGGTTTTATGTAATGGGTTTATAGAATATAACCTTGATTGGACTACTGCATCTGAATCGGCTTCAAAACTTATTCGAATTAATCCAACAACAAACGAGCTTGTTCAAACTATTACAATTAGCGAAACTCAACACCCAACATGTTTAGAATCTAGTAAAGATGGAAATAACTTATTTTATGGTGGAGGATATGGCTTTCAAGGTATTTATAAAATGGATATTACAGCTAGTTCAGCTCCGACCAGTCCTCTTCTTGACAAATATTTTTACGGTTTTAATGTAAACTCTGAAACAGGAAATGTTTTTGCTATGGAAGCACCAAGCTTTACAGCAAATGGAACTTTATGGAGATATAAAACTGATGGTACCGAGTTAGGATCTTATGAAGTAGGTGTTGGTCCGAATGGAACAAGCACAAAACGTGTTAATGAATAATTCAAAATTAATAATGAAT
Source organism: Bacteroidales bacterium (assembly GCA_027859205.1). Classification (GTDB taxonomy): domain Bacteria; phylum Bacteroidota; class Bacteroidia; order Bacteroidales; family UBA12077; genus UBA12077. The sequence continues at coordinate 4,361 of JAQIBH010000184.1, forward strand.
ATTGATTAACGATTTTAGAATTATGAAGTAAGTTGGGTATAATACCTCTTTCGAAATTCATCATTCGTTGCTCGATATTCGATATTCAAAAGAATCAAAAAAGAAGGATACAGTAATCATATATCAGGTTTTAAGCATTGAATTTATAATAATAAAATAGTGATTCATTTAAAACAAAAAGCATTATTTAACTGGAGCGGAGGCAAAGATTCATCTCTTTGCCTCTATCACGCTCTTAAAGATGAGCAATTTGATATTCAATATTTACTAACAACATTAAACGGAAAATACAAACGTATTTCTATGCATGGTGTTTCAGAGGATTTATTAGATAAACAAGTAGAATCAATCAATCTGCCATTACGAAAAATATATCTTCCCGAATTCCCAAACATGGTAGAATATGAAAGTATAATTTCGGAAGCACTTACTACTGCAAAAGAAAAAGATATTAAGCTTTCAATTTTTGGAGATATTTTCCTTGAAGATTTAAGAAAATACAGAGAAAATCAACTTAAAAAATTAGGGTTTAAAGCTATCTTCCCTTTATGGAAAAGAAATACAACAGAGATTGCAGAAGAGTTTATAAGTTTAGGTTTTAAGTCTATTATCGTTTCTGTTTATTCACGTTATCTTGACAAATCGTTTGCAGGTAGAATATATGATGAATCATTTTTAAATGATTTACCCGAAAATGTTGATCCCTGTGGAGAAAATGGAGAATTTCATAGTTTTGTTTTTGATGGCCCAATATTCCAAAATCCTATACTTTTTGATAAAGGAGAAGTTGTGTATAAAGAATACAAATCGGATAACAAAGAAAATCCTGATAAGAAATTTGGTTTTTGGTATTGCGATTTAATTTGATGTTATACTTCTTTGTATAAGTTCAAAATAAAAGAGCTTACCCAAATGAGTAAGCTCTTTTAATATTTTTATTATTATCTTCTATTTCAGTCCTCGTTTTTCTAACAAAGCATCAATTGATGGTTCTTT